>CAZUUR010000086.1:5371-7590 GCA_964622815.1 uncultured Oscillospiraceae bacterium
GTCTCAACCATAAGGGTGAGCATCATGCCGTTACCAAAGCCGTCGGCACGCTTTGCGAGCATGTTTATCGCGCTCACGGCAACCTTGCCCTGATGGATTCCGCTTAAAAGACCGCCAAATGCCACCGGCAGACCGGCTGCAAAGAGATACAGGCCTTGCTCTATGCTTGGTATTTCTCCGCCCAAAGCGCCGCAGTTGAGCAGAATGAAGAACGCGATGATAAGGCCGTATATGCCCTGTGTACCAGGCAGAAGCTCAAGCACGAGGCAGTTGCCGAATCTGTCCGGCTGCTCGGCTATAACGCCCGCCGCCGCCTGACCGGCCTTGCCAACGCCTATAGCGGAGCCTATGCCGGCGAACAACGCGGCAAACGCCGCACCGAGCAGTGCGAAGAAATAGCCATTGCTAAAGAGCGACAAAAAATTGGGGTTTTCCATAGTGTAGAATTTCCTCCTTATGAAAAAATGCTTTTCATATTTTTATTGTAAGAGCGCCCCGCGCTCAAAGAATGCATTATTTGCAAGAGTTATTTAACATTAACGTGCTTCGTCACATCATAGGTGAGCGGCTTGAACTCAACGCCGTTAGCCTCGTAGAATTTGCCGTAGTACTCAACATATTGAAGCCTTGCGCAATGAACGTATGTGCCGAGCGTGTTTATAAACAGCGAGAAGCCGTGCAGCGCCGCGAGCAGCGCGCCCGCGAACACAACGCCCAGTATCGCACCCACAAAGCCAAGCCCCGCAAGCGCATTGAATATCATCGCGCCTATCATATTGAAAACCTGACCCATAGCGCCCGTAACAAGACCCAGCGCCAATATTCTAACGTATGAAAGCGTGTCGCCCAGATAGCTCGAAACGCCGTACAGCCCGCCAAGGCCGGAGATTATGCGCTTGAGCGGATTTTTCTTGTCCCTGCCCTTGAAAAAGAGCACCAGCGCCGCGCCTACGCCCGCCGCAACAGCGCCTATCGTGCTAAGCACCGGCACGCCTATAAACGAGCTTGCAAGCACCGCCACAAGACCCATGACAATAAATATCCACGAGAGATTATCAAATATAGCGCCCGCATAATCCTTCTCCCGTATGCACATGCCGATTTTAATGCATATACCGAACATCATGTGCACAAGGCCAAGACCGCAGCAGATAAATATCATCGTCATAATATTCTGTATCGGGTCTATGAAGGGGAATATAGTGCCTGCGCCAAATACTTCAGACCAATTCATGCCAAAGAACGTGCCTATGGCAAGCCCAACAAACACTGTCGCAAGGCCGCAATACTCAATCACCTTCACGGTGTTTGCAAAATTGCCCTTGGGCTTAACAAGCTTTTGATATATGAGACAGCCCAGGAATAGCACAATGCCGTAGCCGGTGTCTGAAAGCATCATTGCGAAAAAGAGTATGTAAAACGGCGTCATGCCGGCAACGGAGTCGATACCGTTATACGCCGGACGCGAATACATATTCTGCACCGATTCAAAGGCGGTGTTGAACTTGGTGTTTTTGACCACGCTCGGAGGAGTCTCGTCCTTTAGAGGATCTCTATATTCGGTGAAATATGCGCCCGTCACACTTGCAACGGTATTATCCACCTTTTCTACGTCGCCCGAGCACACCCAGCCCTCCAATATGAATACTGAGTAGGTCGTGTCGATAAACGCGGTGTTTTCCGCGAGCGCCTTTTCTATTCTGGCCGCGTCGCAGGATTTTTCGAGCAGCTCCTTTTGCTTTGCAAGCTCAGGCAGCTTGTCCTCAAGCGTCTTTTTCTCGGCCTCAAGCGATGCTATCTCGCCGTTTAGCCTTTGGATATTGGCCTTGGGAGTGCCTGTTAGCCTCGGCAGGCTGTGCTCCTGAAAATCCGCTTCCTTGAGCGCCGCCACGGCGCTTTCCGCGTCCGCCGCGCTATAGGCCGCTATCACCGCCGCATCGCGCTTTTGCTCGCCGCCGGCAACAAAGGCTTCGTAGGCTATGCCCGCAGCTTCAAGCATCTCAAGCTTTTCAGGCGCTAAAAAGCCCACCTGATACCTCACCGAGCGAGTCGGCCTGATGGCTTCAATAGGCGCGCTCAAGCCTTCAAATGGCTCAAGCAGATCTATAGTGGACTTATGCTTTGCTATTTCATTTTTAAGGCGATTTATTTCCCTATCAACATTTTCTATCTCTGCGGATAGCTCAAGCCCGCCCGGTATGCTTGAAATAAGCTCGTCG
>CAZUUR010000087.1:0-7583 GCA_964622815.1 uncultured Oscillospiraceae bacterium
TTATATTTCACAAGCCCCGCAATGGAGTTCATCATGGAGGACTTGCCCGCGCCGTTCGAGCCGATTATGGACACTATCTGCCCTTCGTCAACATCGAGCGATATGCCCTGCAGCGCGTGAATGCCGCCGTAAAATACGTTTAGGTCACGGATTTCAAGCATCGCCATCAGTCTCTTCCTCCTTTCCAAGATACGCCTCAACGACCTCCGGATTATTCTGTATCTCGTCGGGAGTGCCCTCGGCCAAGGGTTTGCCGAAGTTGAGCACGAATATCCTGTCCGAGCCGTTCATAATAAGGTCCATGTGATGCTCTATTATGAGCACAGTAAGGTCAAACCTGTCGCGAACCTCTTTTATAAGCCCCATGAGCGCTATCGTTTCTTCGGGGTTCATGCCCGCGGCGGGCTCGTCAAGGAGCAGGAGCGTGGGCGACGCGGCCACCGCGCGCGCTATCTCAAGCTTGCGCTGCTGACCGTATGGCAGGTTCGCGGCTATCATGTCGCGATACTTCCATATATCCATTATCCTTAGCAGCTCCTCGGTCTTTTTGCGAAGCTCCGCTTCCTGTATGCGATATTTTCTCAGCCACTTAGGACCTATGTTCCAGCGCCACAGGCTTTGGAATATGTTGTAGTTCGCGTCTGCATGACAGGCGGTGAGCACATTGTTAAAAACCGTTTCGCTCTTGAACAGGCGGATATTCTGAAAGGTTCGCGCCATGCCCTTTGCCATTATATCGTATGGCTTGAGCTGCAAGGGCTTGCGGTGCTTCACCTGCTTGCCGTCCTTATCGTAGGTTACCTCGCCGCGCGCGATAACATGCTTATCGAGGAATTTGATCTCGCCCTCGGTGAGCGCATACACGCCGGTGATAAGATTGAATATCGTGGTCTTGCCCGCGCCGTTAGGGCCTATGAGCGCGTATATCTCACCCTTGCGGATTTTAAAGGATACATCGCCAACGGCGGTGAGCCCGCCAAAGCGCTTTGTTACATTATTTAGCTCAAGCACTATTTCATCGCGTATACGTTCGCTCATTTTGCCGCCTCCTTCTCCGCCTCGCCGTCTGTGGCGCGCCTTCCGTCGCCAGACGGCATGTCGCCATCATCGGGCGGTGTGCCGGGCTTTTTGGTGATCTTTTTAATGAGATTATTTACAAACCTGCCTATGTGCAGCTCCTTGCCGCCCATAAGTCCCATGGGACGCACTATCATTATAACTATTACCGCCAGGCCATAGAAAACCAAACGCCAATCGCCCACCGCGCGCAGAAGCTCCGGCAGCGCGCAAAGCAGCAGCGTGCCCACGACCGAGCCGGTTATAGAGCCCATGCCGCCGAATATGACCATTATGGTGTACTCCGTGGATTTTACCATCATGAACATCTTAGGCTGCAAATAGCCAAAGTAATGCGCCATCATGCCGCCCGCTATACCCGCGTATAAAGCGGACATGCACATGGCGAGCATTTTATAGTTGAAGGTGTTTATTCCGCTCATCTGCGCGGCAAGCTCATTCTCGCGTATGGCGAGCATGCAGCGGCCGTGCTTGGAATTTACAAGGAACGCCGTCGCCGCGACGAATATCGCCACGATTATTATTGAAATAAGGAATGTGGTGTTAAGCGGTACGCTTGCTATGCCCTTCGCACCGTCGAGCGTGAAGGTCTTGCCGTTTATATCCCAGCTAAACTGGAGATTATTGAAAATCAAGCGTATCGCCTCGCCCACGCCCAGCGTGGCAATGCAGAAATAGTCTCCTTTCAGATTGAGCGTAATTCGCCCAAGCCCCGCGCCGAGAAGCATCGACACAAGACCGCCCATCAAAAGGCCGACCACATAAGGAAGGTCAAACGCCATTGTGCATATAACCGACACATAAGCGCCTATGCACACAAAGCCCGCGTGACCAAAGGAGAACATGCCCGTATAGCCCGTGAGTATGGATAGGCCGAGCACGATTAAAAGCGTGTACGAGGATTGTATGAGTATACCTTCGATATAATACCAGCTCATTATCTCTCCCCCTTACGCCTTGTCTTCTGTGACCTTGCCCATTAGCCCCGAGGGCTTTATGACCAAGACCAATATTAGCAGCGCATACACGAACAGGTCGCGCAGCGTTGAATTCCAAGAGGCAATGAAAATTTCCATTATGCCTAAAAGAAGCGAGCCAAGTATAGCGCCCGGCAGCGAGCCTAAGCCGCCGAACACCGCCGCCACGAAGGATTTGTTCGTCACCTGGCCTATCGTTGGCTTAACTATGAAGCGCATGCCGTAGAGCATGCCCGCAAAGCCCGCCAGCACGCCGCCCATGAGGAATACGGTGAAAATAACGAGGCTTGAGTTCACGCCCATAAGCGTTGAGGCTTTTTCGTTGTAGGAACAGGCGCGTATTGCAAGCCCTATCTTTGTTTTTTGTATTATAAACATCAGCACCAGCAGCGCCACGGCGCTTACGCCTATCATCAAAAGGCTGTCTACGCCTATGGACAGCCCGCCGAGACTGACACTGTTATCAAAGATAACGGGATAGTTGCGGGGTGTGCCATCTATGGTGGCAATTACGAAATTCTCAAGGAATATCGAGGCGCCCATTGCGCTTATTATAAAGTAGAGAGAGGGCGCATGACGCTTGCGAAGCGGATTATATACGAGCCGCTCTATTATAACCGCTAAAAGTCCGCTCATAAGGCCGCATATTGCAAATGCCACCCAAAATGAGCAGCCCATAGCCGTGAGCGCAAAATAGCCAACATAAGCGCCCACCATTATAACTCCGCCGTGAGCGAAGTTGGAGAAATTCATTATGCTGTATACAAGCGAATAGCCAACGCTCATAAGCGCGTACATGCCGCCAAGCGATATGCCGTTGACTAATTGCTGAAGATAGTATTCTATACCCATATAAGGTAGCCTCCTTTTGTACTGCTAACCTTGAGGCCGCAAGCCGCAGGGCAGACATTGAAGCCGCTTCCGGCGGCCATGCTTGTGCCTCAAGTGCCTAAATGGATAAAATTTTAGGCTGCCAAATAGTCTGAGATTATTCAGCAGCCTATGTTTTTATCAATTAGTCGGCGGCGATCTTCGTCTCGAAGATATAGGTCTTGTTCACGCCGTCAATGCGCTCTACGCAGCCGCTCTTGCCAACGGGGTTATGGTTCTCGGCGGAGATCTTTATCGTGCCGGTCATACCGGTGACCTCAACCTCGGTGTAAGCCTTGGCTATTGCCTCGGGATCGTCACTGCCGGCCTTTTCAACGGCGGCGCACCAGGTGAGGAACGCATCATAAGCCATGTAGCCGTTAAGCTCCATCTTGGCTCCGTTGTACTTGGTGGCGTACTTGGTGCGGAATTCTTCGCCAGCGGGATCGGTGAGGGAAACGTGGTTTATAACGTAGCTTCCGTCAACCGCGTCAGCAGCGTCGAAGAGCACTTCGCTCGCGCAGCCGTCGCCGCCCAGCATGGGTACTTCGATGCCAAGGGTGCGAGCCTGCTTATGGATGTTGATGAAATCTTGATAGAATATGGGCGTGAAGATTATCTGCGGATCAGCTTCCTTTATTTTGGTGAGCTGAGCGGTGAAATCCGTGTCGCCGCCGTTGTAGCCTTCTTCAGCCACAATGGTGCCGCCCTTTTCCTGGAACACTTTTATGAAGTTGTCCTTGAGGCCCTGGCCATAGTCGTCATTTACATCGTAAAGAACGGCGGCCTTGGTGTTCTTGAGATAGTCGTACACGAACGAGCCCGCTATACGGCCCTGCTCGGGATCGAGGAAGCATACGCGGAAGTTGTATTCCTTGAGCACGCCGTCCTGCACGGTGACCTTCTCATTGGTGGCGACGGTGGACATATCGGATACATGATACTGATCCAATACGCTCTGTATGGCTATGCACTGGCCCGATGCGTTCGGCCCGATGATGCCGCAGACCTTGTCCTGCGCGCAAAGACGCTTGGCAACGTTTATTGCTTCCTGAGCGTCGCCCTTGGTGTCGTAGCAGATAAGCTCTATCTGCTTGCCGAGTATGCCGCCGGCCGCGTTTTTCTCTTCAACCAACAGCTTGAGAGTCTGGCTCTCGCAGGTGCCGTAGGCCGCCTGGTCGCCCGTGAGCGAGCCCATCCAGCCCAGCTTGATGACGTTTGCCGACGCGCCGCCGCCTGAGCAGCCCGACGCGAGCACAAGGCTCAGCGTGAGAAGCGCAACGCACGCAACAGCGATGAGGGATTTAAACTTTTTCATTTGCTATTCCTCCTGTTTATTATAACTATCGCCGCAACGCTTTGCGAAGTAACGCTTGGTGAAGCGGCGCAGTCAACAAATATTGTGTGCGGGTATACAATGACCCGCGTAATTATGCCGCAATCGGCGGAAACGGGCATATTCGTAACAAAAAAACCAAAAGTTTGTGTGGTAAATGACAAAAATATTTTCTTTTAATTCATAATTATGATTATAGCATCGAGTAGTGCACACGTCAACGCGGCTTGAACAAGATTGTTTTAGCCCGCAACAAAATCTTTTTGCTCCGCCGCTTCCCGGGCACGTCCAATGATACATAATATATGACTATTATGCGCGCGTTTATGCCAAACAAAATGGACATAAACGCGCGCAATAAATCGCAATCCGCATATATAGGCGATGAATTATTCAGCTTCCGGTTCAAACCTGCGTTTAGCGTATGGCTGGTGATAGCTTACACGCGCTTTAAGGCCGCGTCTTTACGCGGCCTCCGTTTGGCGGCAGCCTCCGGCTACTCAAGCGTCACCGAGTCAATAAAAAATCCTTTTGCGGCAGAGGCGCTTCTTATCAGCCTTACGCTCATGGACGCCATAACCGCGTCCTCAAGCTCAGTGGAGCTTATTAGTGCGCCGGAGAGCACAAGCGCGTCGCCGTCGAGCGTGCAGCCGTCGGGGCGGAAGGTGTATGCTCCGGAGGTGGCGAGCGGCACATTGTAGATAGTGCCGTCCTCTGAAAGAGCGGTGCCGTCGGTAAAGGGCGCGTCGGCTTTTATATCGGGCAGCTTGGACGCGAAATATTGCGCGTACAGGCTCTCATATTCGCTCTTATCCACCGTTTTAAAGGGTATGGGCGAGCAGGCGACGCAAACCTCGCGCGTTAGCATCTGCGTCATGAAAGCGGTGGCCGCGTATGCGCTGGGCGCAGAGTCCGTGAAGCTTTCATAATTGGGCGCGACTGCGCACGCCACAGCTCTTAGCGCACCTAAGAGCGAGGCGTACTCGGTTTCGGTGAAAAGCCCGCCGTTTATAGCGTCGTTCACCTCGTCCGGCCAAAGCGAGGCGCGTTTTATGAGCACCCGCTGTGTGAGCGCCTCCTCCGGCGCTACAGCGCCGGGCGCAAAGAGTATAACTACGCCGTTATCCGTTACAACAAAGCCGTTATAGGTATCAAGGCCGAGCGCTATATCCTCCAGTGAAATATCATTATAAAACGCGCCGTCCTCGCGGTCTATCACATTATATACCTGCTGCGCGGCTATATCGCGCGCGCTGTAGCCGCCGACGAGATCGTTCAAGCTCACCTCTGCGCCTTCGCTCGTGAAAACGCTCGCGCTCAGGCGCTCGCTGTGATCCGTGCCGAGATATGTCCACGTTTCAAGCGCCACAAGCTGCACAAATGTGCCGCTTGTGGAGGCCGTGTTGGTTGAGTAGGCTTTGACGACGAGCTTGGTTTCGGGCACGCTCGCGCCGTCAGCGCGATCGCTAAGGGGTAGGCGCTCATCGGTCACGCGGCTCAGCGCTTCGTCCGACAATACCTCGGCGGCGCTTTGAAGGGTTGCATAAAGAGCCACCTTATCCTGTGGAGCGGCTGGGAATGTGGGCAGGGTTACGCTGAGCGCGTATTCGGCGGTCTCCTCAGTTGCACCCTCCGGAAAGAGCGCACGGGTTGAAACATATTCTGCCTCAAGCTCTGAAAGCCCCGCTATCTCGCCATCGCCCATTGTAACATCCGAAACGGGCGAGGGCTGCATATCGGCATTTGGCGAAGCCTCAGGCGCGGGTGTGGAAATTATGGCGGCCGCGCCCGTTTCAAGCGGCATAACGTCCACCTGGCTGGGCGTTGATATGCTTGAGCAGCCCGTGAGCGCGAGCGCAAGACAGATTATTAAAAGCCGAATAATTGTTTTTTTCATTATATAAATAGTCTCCTTAAATCAATATAATGATTATACAGTGTGCCGCACCGCATTGCAACGGCGCGGAGCGTGCGAAATTTGGCTTGCTATAACGTGCCTTATCGAGTAAAATAAACTTGAGTAATTATCTGTTTTGTGAATGGCTCAGCCGTTCACAATTCCCATGAAAGGCAGCTTTCGCAGGTGAAGGCCGGTAATATAATGAAAAACTTAGGGGTTAAGCCCGAGAACAATATAATAAATTTTAAGCTCAGCGGCGAGCTGTTTTTCAGGCGCGGCATAGCCAAGCGCGACGGTAACGATCTTGCGAGCGCTATGCTCTATTATAGGCGCGCCTACGAATGCGAGCCGGAGAACACGGATATAGGCCTTGCTATCGCGGAGCTTTTAACGGAGATGGAGCGCTATGAGGAAAGCAACAGGCTGCTCATAGTCATGTCCGGCATGCGTGAAGACGCGCCCAGCGAATGCTATTTCGGCATGGGCTGCAATTTTTTTGCGCTGCACGATTTAAGGCACGCGCGTGATTCGCTCATCACATATTTAGATGTTGACCCCAACGGCGAGTTCGCGCTGGACGCGGCCGACATGCTCGATGATGTTTACGACGCGGCGGACAGCGAGAAGGAGCTGCTCGATTCAAAGCTGAGCCGTGAAAAGCCGCAGCAGGCCTTGGCAGAGGCGGATCGCGGCCGCAGGCACTTTGAAAAGGATGAATTTGGCTTGGCGATAAAATCTTTGCGCAGGGCGCTTGAGCTAGACCCGCAGCTGCACTGGGCGCGCAATCAGCTATCGCTCGCGTATTTTGCCAAGCATGAATATAAGCAGGGCATTGAGGAAGCGCAAGTGGTGCTTTCGCGCGAAAACGATAATGTGGACGCGCTTTGCAACCTATCCATGCTAAAGGCCATCTCCGGCGATACTGCGGGCGCTAATGCCGCTGCCGACAGGCTTATTGAGCTGACCGCCAGCGAGCCTAACGACGCCGCGCGTATAGCCATGGTTTTAATGGAGCTTAAACGCTTTAAAGAGGCGTATCCATACGCAAAGGGGCTGATTAGGGCTTATCCTTACGATGCGCAGGCGCTTCATCGCTTTGCCGTGTGCGCTATGGAGGTTAAGGAATATAAAAAAGCGGCGGGCGTATACGATAAGCTTCTCAGCCTCGACCCGGGGGACACGATAGCCCGCTATTACAGGGGCGTTGCAAGGATAGCGCTCGCGGGCGGCGATGTGCGCACGCCGCAGCTATATGAATATCAGGTGCCCTTTGAGGAGATGCTTGCGCGCGTGAACAAGCTAAACGATTATCTAAAGCGGCCCAAGGAAGAAATAGAAACTCTCTTTTGTGAGGGCGACACGCTTTCATCGCTTATAACATGGGGCTTTACGCTGCACGATATATCCATAAAGCGCGCCATGC
>CAZUUR010000088.1:0-1478 GCA_964622815.1 uncultured Oscillospiraceae bacterium
ATTACCCATGCGGCTGTGGTGGTTGACAGCAGAGGAAGCGTCTTTAAGGCGGATACGGAGCTTATTTTATCTCAGCTTGATAATTTAGGCACGCATTGCACCATTTTGTTCCTTGATTGCCGTGATGATATTCTTGAGCGCAGGTATTGTGAAACACGTCGCAGACATCCCCTTGACGATGATATACGCGCAGGCATCGAAAAGGAGAGAGCCATACTCGGGATTCTCCGCGATAGGGCGGATTATATAATAGATACCACCGATTTAAAACCAATCGAGCTGATGGCTAAGCTTGAGCAAATAATGAGTCAGGAAATATCCGAAGCGTTCTCGCTGGTGTTTGAAAGCTTTGGCTATAAGCGCGGAGTGCCTTTTGAAGCCGATGTTGTGATTGACACGCGCTTTTCAAAAAATCCGTTTTATGAGCCTGAGTTAAGGAATCTGTCGGGAGTGGATAAGCCGGTTAAGGACTTTGTTTTGAACGACCCCAATATGACAACTCTGCTTGACGACCTTGAGGAGCAGCTAACAAGGCTTATTCCCTGCTTCATACAGCAAAATAAACATAAACTCCTTGTGGCGTTTGGCTGCACGGGCGGCAGGCACAGATCAGTGTGTCTCGCGGAGGAGATGCGCCGCCGTATGGCCGATAAGTATGACGTGCGTGTTATGCACAGAGATACAGCCGTTGAAGCGGACGATATAATCGGAAGGAATCTTGGAGGCAGATGAGATAAATTGTCGTTTTCGTCAAGCGTAAAGGATGAGCTCATCAAACTTAAATTGAAGAACGACGGCGCAAAGCGGGCAATGCTGTGCGCTTTTACTCATACCGCAGGTTCAATAACAATAGGCGGAGGCACAATAGGCGCTGAATATGTTTCGGAGCATCATGGCGTTGGCAAGCTTATAGCGCAGCTTGCGCCAAGCCTTTATACGGTGGAAGCGGCAATATCGGTGTATGAGCACGAGCGGCTTCGCGCAAGAAACACCGTTGTAAAGGTATCTGGAATAGAGGTTAAGCAAATGCTCATGGATATGGGCGCATTGCCACGGAGCAATTCGGAAGAATTTTTGCTTGGCCATATACCTGAGGAAATATTAACAGACGATTCTAGTCGTGAATTTTTAAGAGGAGCGTTTCTTGGCGGCGGCTCTGTGAGCAATCCGCGCAAGGGCTATCATCTTGAGTTTGTATGCGGGCAGGAGCTTTTTGCATGTGAGCTGTGCGAAAAGCTAAACGGTTTTGATTTGAACGCGCGTGTTGCCAAACGCAAGTCCAACTACATCGCATATATAAAAGAGGGCGAGCGGGTTTCGGATTTTCTCACGCTCATTGGCGCTATGAACGCCACTATGGAGTTTGAAAACGTGAGAATAGAGCGCGAATTGACCAACAACATAAACAGACGCACAAACTTTGAGGATGCAAATATGCAAAAAGCGCGGGAACGTCTGCCGGAGGCGGTCAAGTTCAT
>CAZUUR010000088.1:1488-5483 GCA_964622815.1 uncultured Oscillospiraceae bacterium
CCGCTCAGCAGCGTATTGATATTGAAACTATAGCTCGCGAGAAAGGGCTTGGGTATTTGCCGCAAAAGCTAAGAGATATATGCGCCGTAAGGCTTGAAAACGAAGAAGCGACGCTCGCAGAGCTGTCGCAAATGATGGGTATAAGCCGCTCCGCTGTAAACAGCAGGCTAAAGCGTGTGGCGGAGATTGCTCAAGAGCTGCGAATAGCAAACGGAGTTGAAATATTTGATATGGGGGAAGAAAAATGAGCGGCTTTGTTCACCTTCATGTGCATACGGAATATAGCCTGCTCGACGGCGCGTCCCGAATAAAGGAGCTTGTTGCGCGAGCCAAGGAGCTTTCAATGCCCGCGATAGCCATAACGGATCACGGCGCAATGTATGGGGTTATAGAGTTTTATAAGGAATGCACAAAGCAGGGCATAAAGCCGTTAATTGGCATGGAAGCGTATGTAGCGCCGCGCTCCATGTATGAAAAAGAAGGCGGGCGCGAAATGTCCCATTTGATATTACTGTGCAAAAACGAAACCGGATACCATAATTTAATGAAATTATCGTCCGCCGCGTTTGTGGACGGCTTCTATTATAAACCGCGAATAGACTATGATTTGATTGAAAAAAATCACGAGGGTCTTATATGCCTCTCCGCGTGCATCGCCGGCGACATACCGTCGCTGCTGCTAAAGGGCAGGGATCAAGACGCGTATAATTTGGCGCAAAGGCTCAAAAAAATGTTTGGCGAGGATTTTTACATAGAGCTTCAAAATCATGGCTTGCCTGAGCAGATAGAAGTGCTCCCCAAGCTTAAAGCGCTTGCGGACAAGCTTGAAATAAAAACCGTCGCCACCAACGATATTCATTATGTTAAGAACGATGATGCGCAGGCGCAGGACGCCTTGCTTTGCATACAAACAAATAGGTATGTTGACGAAGAAGACCGCATGCGCATGGAAGTTCCTGAGTTTTACCTAAAATCCGAAGATGAAATGCGGCAGATGCTTTTCGATTATCAGGACGCTATTGCAAACACTATTGAGGTTGCAAAAAAATGCGAGCTTAAAATTGAGTTCGGCGTTCGGCATTTGCCCGGCTTTACATCGCCCACTGGCGAAGATAACGAGGCTTTTCTGCGCCGCATGGCGCTTGAGGGGCTAAAGCGCAAAATGCCTCAGGCGGACGATGCCGCCCATGAACGCCTTGATTATGAACTATCGGTCATCATAAAGATGGGCTTTGTGGATTATTACTTGATAGTGTGGGATTTTATTGATTTCGCGCACAAAAACGGCATATTTGTCGGCCCGGGACGAGGCAGCGGCGCGGCGAGCCTCGTGGCGTATGCGTTGGACATAACCGATGTTGACCCGCTCAAATTCCAGCTTCCTTTTGAAAGATTCCTTAATCCGGAGAGAATATCCATGCCGGATTTCGATGTGGATTTTTGTATAGAGCGCCGTCAGGAAGTATATGACTACGTTGTAAAAAAATACGGCAAGGATAATGTCTCGCAAATAATCACATTTGGAACGATGGCCGCGCGCGGCGTAATAAGAGACGTTGGGCGCGTGCTGAGGATTCCGCTTGTTGAGGTGGATAAAATATCAAAGCTGATCCCAAACGTTATAGGCATGACGCTTGATAAAGCACTGAATGAATCTGCGGAGCTTAGCGAGCTATATGAAAACGACGCCAATGTTAAAAAGCTTATCGACCTTTCAAAAAAGCTTGAGGGCCTGCCGCGCCATTCCTCAACGCACGCCGCGGGCGTTGTGATAAGTGCGCGGCCGATAACCGAGTTTGTGCCGCTGCAACGCAATGACGAGGCGATAACCACCCAGTTCCCAATGGGAACGATAGAGGAGCTGGGCCTATTAAAAATGGACTTTTTAGGCCTTCGCACGCTCACTGTGATAAGGGACACGCTTAATTATATTAAAGAGCAGAATAAGCCTATACCTGAGCTTAATAAGCTTGAGTGCAACGACCCCAAGGTGTTCGCCATGATAGACGCCGCCGATACGGACGCTGTATTTCAGCTTGAATCGGCGGGCATGCGCCAGTTTATGCTGCAATTAAAGCCGGATAATATTGAGGATATAATCGCGGGCATCGCGCTTTTTAGGCCTGGCCCCATGGATCAGATACCAAAGTATATATCAGGCAAAAACAATAAAAACAACATTTCATATATGCATGAAAAGCTTAGACCCGCGCTTGAGACCACATACGGCTGCATGGTCTATCAGGAGCAGGTAATGCAGATAGTGCGCGATCTCGCCGGCTATTCAATGGGCAGGAGCGATCTTGTTAGGCGCGCCATGTCAAAGAAAAAGCATGAGGTCATGGCAAAGGAGCGCGAGCATTTTATCAACGGCATAGTCGAAAACGATGAAGTAATTGTGCCGGGAGCCGTGAGAAACGGCGTGAGCGCACCCATTGCAAATAAGATTTTCGATGAAATGATGGCGTTTTCTTCTTACGCCTTCAATAAAGCGCATGCGGCGGCTTATGCCGTGCTTACATATAGAACTGCGTATTTGAAGCTATATTACAAGGTCGAGTTCATGACGGCGATGATAAATAGCTTTCTTGGCAGCATAGACAAGATGGCTGAATATATAAGCTCCGCCAAAAGGCAGGGGATAAACGTGCTGCCGCCTGATATAAATAAGAGCATGGCACGCTTTTGCGTTGAAAATGGCGCTATCCGCGTTGGATTGGCGGCGGTTAAAAATGTGAGCCGCGCTATTATGGAAAATATCATCGAGGATAGAGAGCAAAACGGCCGGTTTGCCGATTTTTTGGATTTTGTCACAAGAGCAGGCGGGATAAATAAGCGCATGCTCGAGGCGTTAATTAAGGTGGGCTGCTTTGATTCGTTCGGCGTGAACAGAGCGCAGCTTTTGAGCGTGTATGAAAACGCGATGTCCTCTGCCGCAAGCGAAAGAAAGCGTAAGGAGACAGGGCAGCTTTCTCTCTTTGACGCATTTGGCGGGAACGATGATGAAAGCCCGGTGAAGCTGGCAATGCCGAACATACCGGAGTTTAACCCCAAGCAGCTTCTTGCTTTTGAGCACGAAGCGCTCGGCATATACCTGAGCGGACACCCGCTGACTGAATATGCTCAAGTCCTTGAGCATATACCAAATACGGCCGCGCAGCTCGCAAGAGCGGGAGAGGACAGCAGTCTTGAAGACGGGCAAAAGGTGCGTCTTGGGGGCTTGATTACTCATGTAAAAACAAAAATGACAAAATCCGGCTCAGGCCTTTTGGCATATTGCACGCTTGAGGATAGGACAGGCACCATTGAGCTATTGGCGTTCCCCTCAATTTACGCAAAATATCGTGAGCTGCTAGACGTTGATTCAAAGGTTGAGATAGGCGGAAAGCTAAGCATACGCGATGAGAAGGTTGATGCGATATTGATAGACGAGGTGAAACAGCTTATTGCAAAACCTGCCAAGAATAAGCTATACTTACGCTTTGAAACACACGATGCGGAATTGCTCGAAAGAGTGGCGACCGTATTAAAGCGCTATCCGGGCAATGTGCCGGTTATCCTGTTTGAAGCCGATACGAAGCGCACTCAAATGGCGGCGCGCGAGCTATATGTAAATGCTTCTGAAGCGTTTATAGATATAATGGAGAACCTGCTAGGTAAGAAAAACGTTGTATTGAAATAATTTTTGAGGTGAGTATATGAAGTGTATAGGTGTTTTAACTAGCGGCGGCGACACGCCGGGCATGAATTCCGCGGTGCGCGCGGTGCTCAAGGTTGGCAAGGAATGTGGAATTGCCGTTATGGGCATATATCATGGCTATAAGGGCCTTATAAAAGGCATGGTGCATCAGTTGGAGAACAGCGATGTTGAAAACATAATGCATAAGGGCGGCACAGTGCTAAGAACGGCCAGAAGCCAGGAATTTATGGAACCGGACGGTTCAAAGCGCGCTATGGAGGTCTTGCGTGCTTACGATATAGAGGGGCTTATAGTT
>CAZUUR010000088.1:5493-7571 GCA_964622815.1 uncultured Oscillospiraceae bacterium
CCGCGCCGGCCGCTACGACGCGATCAAAGGCCCCGACGGCAGCTATCGCGGCGCTAAATTGCTAAACGAAATGGGCATGCCCACTATAGGCGTGCCGGGAACTATAGATAACGATCTTGGCTATACCGATTTTACCATAGGCTTTGATACGGCTGTGAACACGATAACGAGCGAGATATACAAAATCCGCGATACAATGCGCGCTCACGACAGAGTTGGCGTTATTGAGGTGATGGGCAGAAATTGCGGTGATATTGCGCTATGGGCGGGAGTCGCCGGCGCGGCGGATCTTATATTGGTGCCTGAAAGTGATTTTTCATGGGCTGACGCCACGGCGAAGCTTGTTAAGCAGCGCTTAAAGGGAAAGCTTACGAGCATAGTTATCATGGCCGAGGGCGCGGGCAAGGCTGAGGATTTTGTGCAGTATGTAAGAGAGCACAGCGATGTTGAAATAAAAGCTATCGTGCCGGGTTATATACAGCGTGGCGGCAACCCCACAGCTTCGGATCGAGTGCTTGCAGCAAGGCTTGGTCAGCGCGCCGTGGAGCTTTTGCTTGAGGGTAAGGGCGGACGCGCTGTGGGGATACGTCACAATCAAATAATAGACGTGTCTCTTGACGAAGCTATAGAGCCAAAGTGCAGCTTTGACCAAAAGCTTCTCGAACTAAATGTTGTGCAATCAAAATTTTGATCATGAAAAATATACCGCTTGAGAAAAATGACGATATAGAGCTTAGAATAGATTCGCTAAGCTCGGATGGGCAGGGCGTAGGCCGATGCGAAGGCTTTGCCGTTTTCGTGCCGCTTGCGCTGCCCACCGAATATGTGCGGGCGCATATTATAAAGGCAACGCCAAGTTATGCCATAGGCAAGCTTGAACGCGTAATAACAGCAAGCAAGGAACGAGTTGAGCCTGAGTGTGAGGTGTTTGGCAGGTGCGGCGGCTGCTCGCTTATGCATCTTGAATATCAATCGCAAAAGGAAGCCAAGCGCACGCAAGTGCGCGATGCACTTGAACGGCTTGGCGGCTTCAAGGGCGTGGCGGTGCGCGAGACGATAGGCATGGAAGATCCGTCAGGCTATCGCAATAAGGGAAGCTTTCCCGTGGCGTCGATAAACGGCGTTACGGAGTTGGGCTTTTTTTCGCAACATAGCCATAGAATAATACCTATACACGATTGCTATATCCAAAATAACGCCGTTTTGCTTTCGGCCATCGCCGTGCGTGACTGGGCGCGCGAAAATGGCATAGAGCCTTATGATGAGACCACACACAAGGGTATGCTTAGGCATGTGGTAGTCCGCGCGGCGTCAAACACAGACGGACCCTCGGTAATGGTGACCGTGGTAACAAAAAAGCGTCTCGCCGCAGCGGATACGCTTGTTCAGGCACTTCAACAACGTGCTCCGGGCGTGGCGAGCATAATAAATAATGTCAATCCTTATAACACAAATGTTATATTCGGCAGCGAGTTTCACCTTCTTTGGGGTGTTAGCAGCATAAATGAAAACGTGATGGGGCTTAACTTTGAAATAAGTGCCGAATCGTTCTTGCAGGTCAACCCGGAGCAGACCGTCAAGCTTTATAGTGCCGCAATAGCCATGCTCGCACCGGAGACAGACGAGTGCATTGCGGACGTTTATTGCGGAATAGGCACGCTTTCGCTGCTGCTTGCAAAAAAATGCGGCGAGGTATATGGCATTGAAAATGTACAAGCCGCAATAGAGAACGCTAAGCGCAATGCAAAGCTCAACTCAGTTGAAAATGTGAGCTTTATATGCGGCAACGCTGAGGACGAGCTTCCCAAGCTTGTTTCAAACGGCAAAAAGCTAAACGCCGTTATGGTAGATCCGCCAAGAAAAGGCTGTGAACGTGAGGCTTTAAACGCAATAATATCCTCCGGCGTAAAACGCATGGTGTATGTGTCCTGCAATCCGGCTACATTGGCGCGCGACTGTAAAATATTGGCGGAAAACGGCGGGTTTGAGATTAAAGAAGTGCAGCCTGTTGACATGTTCCCAATGACGCATCATGTGGAGACGTGCGTCCTTTTGTCCCACAAGAATTCACACACGTC
>CAZUUR010000089.1:0-382 GCA_964622815.1 uncultured Oscillospiraceae bacterium
ATATGCAGCGCCGCCTGCTCGAGAACGAGGGTGTAAATTTCAAGCTTGACGGCACTATTGATTTAAGCAGGTATCAATGGGATGCAAAAGAGCCGAGGACGTAAGCCACGGCTCTTTGGGACGGGTAACTATTTTGTTCCTGCGGCAGTCAGAGCGGCGAGTGCGATAGAATAATATTTTTCTTCGGCGCTCGACCCGCGCGAGGTCATGACTATGGGCGCCCTTGCCCCAACGATTATTCCGCCCATAACTGCTCCCGCCGTCACTATCCAGCATTTTCCCAGCAGATTTCCAGACGTCATATCGGGAACGATAAGAATATCGAAATCACCGCAATACGGACAGTCGAAGCCCTTATGCGCCGCTATTTCTTTGCTCATTG
>CAZUUR010000089.1:392-7553 GCA_964622815.1 uncultured Oscillospiraceae bacterium
GTATGAAACAGGACCTTCCACCACGCAGTCCTTTATTTCGCCGCGAAGATTCATTTGCTTTAGCTCAGCAGCTTCCACGGTCTCCTTCATTTTGGGATTGACCTTTTCTATCGCCGCCAGTACGGCCACTTTTGGCTTTTCATAGCCTATCGCCCGCATTGTGGACACGGCGTTCTCAATAATGTATTTTTTATCCTCAAGCGTTGGATACATCACCATGCCGCCGTCTGTGCTTACAATAAGCTTATGATAATGCGGCAGATTGCCAAATACGACAACGTGGCTCATAAGCTTGCCCGTGCGAAGATCGTTTTCTTTTTGCACTACAGGCTTTAGCATGTCGCGTGTTTCAAGCATGCCCTTCATTAGAATATTAGCTTCACCGGATTTCACAAGCTCAACGGCCGCTTGAGCCGCCATGCCTTCGCCCGCGTCAATTATGCTATATTTATTTACGTCTGCGTCGAAAGCGCGAAGTATTTCCTTGATTTTTGCGGAATTTCCGGTGAAAACAGGCTCGGCTATCCTCTCCTTTTGTGCGTGCAGCGCCGCCTTTATAACGGCTTCATCTTCCGCAGCGGCTACCGCGAGCACGCGCTTTGCATTGCTTTGCTTTACCGCCTGAACTATCTCATCAAAATTTCTGTACACTACTAGCTCGCCCCCTTTTTTATCATGTTTATCATGGTAACACAGTAAAAAGAGTATATCAATAATTGCGCGGTCATATATTCTTTTACTTTAGCTTCACATAAATTTTACGCTTTATATTCCAATCCTATGATAAAATTAGTTAATTCCAATATGAGGGGTGATATTTATGTCGAAAACGCTAAAAACCGTACTAACGGTGCTCACTGTTATATACATTTTGCTTGGCCTAGTGCTTATTATCTGGCCTTTAGAATCACGCTTGGCTATATGCTATGTTTTAGGCGGGTTAAGCTGCATATACGGCATTGGTCGAATAGTTGCTTACTTCATAAGTAAAAACGGAGAAATGCGCTTTGGAATAGGCGTAGCGCTCGGCATTGCGCTTACAATAGCCGGATTGCTGCTCATATTCAAGGCTAATGCGATCGCGGCCGGTTTTGGCATACTGGTTGGTATAGCGGTTGTTGCCAACAGCATACTCAAATTGCAGCTCGCGCTCGATATAAAGCGCTTAGGCGAGAGCAAATGGTTTATCGCGTTCATTGCCTCGCTTGTTATGCTTTGTATAGGCGTTGTGCTTCTTTTTAATCCTTTTACGGCAATAAATGTTGCCACAATAATTTCAGGTATAGCGCTTCTTATTGACGGGATAGCAACACTGTGGAGTCTTGCCATTTCTCTAAGACTTCTGAAAAATTAAATCGGCCTCGCTGCGCGAAGCCGATTAGCACAAAGAATCGCCGGCCTTACGGCGATTCTATTTTGATATTCTCTTTCTGCGGGACGCGGCGCTTCTCAAATACCCGCCCTTTTGAGCTTTCACATCGCTCACGGTGATCACGGCCTTAGGAGCGACGCTTTGTATCAATGTGATAGCCTCATCTGCAAGCTTACGTTTTAATGTTGTTATGAGCATATAGTGATTTTGATCATCTCTGCCCTGAACCTCCAGCTCTGTTACGCCAAAACCCTTTGAGCGCAGCTTGTCGGCTATGGACTTGCTCGATTCCTGCTCCATTACAACCGTTTGAATGGAGCAAAGGCCAAACGCAAGCCTTTCTTCAAGCCAGCTTCCGGCAAAAGTTCCAAGCGCATACGCTGTGGCATACACGAGCATTTTAAGCGGATCGGATTGATAGTCCGACAACACAGACCCCGCTATCACAAGCCACAGCAGAACTTCTATCAGCGCCAAAATGCTGCCTACCACGCGTTCTCCGCGATTTATGAGCACTATTCTAAGCGTGCAGAAGGTTACCTCAATTATTTTTCCAAAGAAAATAAACAGGTATACCCAAACCGTCGCTTGCGAGGTGAATTTACCCAACGCCTCAAAAAAACCTGTCATAATGTTACCTCCAAATATTTAATCACCATCATTATATCTTAATCATGCCAATATTCAAGTGAACGAATAATTAAAGGCTGTCGCCACAATCCCGGCAACAGCCTTTGAAAATCCGAAGGATTATTCTTCTTCTTCCTCGTCCTTCTTGGCCTGCTCGATTATCTTCTTTGCTTCGAGCGCGGGCACATCCTCATATCTTACGAACTCGCTCTTGAACGAGCCGCGAGCCTGAGTCATGGAACGAAGGTCAGTCGCATATTTGAACATTTCAGACTGCGGGACTTCCGCAACCACTTCCGTGCCGCCATCGCAGGGATTCATGCCCAGAACGCGGCCGCGTCTACGGTTGAGGTCGCCTATGACATCGCCCATGTATTCACTGGGAACAAGTATGTCGTACCTGTAGATTGGCTCGATGAGCGCGGGGCTCGCGTGTGCGCAGGCTTCCTTATATGCAAGGCGCGCGGCAGACTTGAACGCCACTTCCTTTGAATCAACGGGATGATATTTGCCGAAATACAGCGTGGCCTTTACGCCCGTCATGGGATAACCAGCCAATACGCCGCGCTTCATGGCTTCGCGCGTGCCCTTTTCAACTGCGGGTATATATTCCTTAGGAACAACGCCGCCAACTATGGCGTTCACAAATTCAAAATCCTCACCGTTTGTCAAAGGCTCAAAGCGCATGTTAACAACGCCAAACTGCCCAGAACCGCCAGTTTGCTTTTTATGCTTGCCTTCGGCTTCCGCGGTAGCTCTAATGGTCTCTCTATACGCTATCTTGGGATCTTGAACCTGCGCTTCAACGCCGGTCTTATTCTTGAGCTTTGCACAGACCACATCAATATGCACTTCGCCAAGGCCGCAGAGCAAAACATCACCGGTTTCAACGTTTTTATCTATCATTACGGTGGGGTCTTCTTCAAGGAGCTTGTTAAGGCCGGAGAATACCTTTTCTTCTTCACCCTGCTTCTTGGCGGTTACGGCCAAGCCTATGCACGGATGCGGGAAATCTATCGGCGCAAACTTTACAGGCGCTGACGCATCGCAAAGGGTGTCGTTGGTGTTGGTGAACTGAAGCTTCGCAAGCGCGCCTATGTCGCCCGCGATAAGTTTATCGGTCTGTATAGTTTTCTTGCCACGCATTATATAAAGCGTGCCCGGTTTTTCGCTCTTTTCGCTAACGCTGTTGTATGGCGCAAGGTCGGAGGTGAGCACGCCGCTATACACCTTGATAATTGAATATTTGCCAAACTGATCTACGACAGTTTTTATTACCTGAGCGGAGAACTTGTCGCCAGGCTTTACTTGTGTCGCTTCACCGGTCTTAGCGTTCACCGCCGCGGGAATGCACGCTGCGTCCGCTGAGGGCATATAGGTAACTATGTTATCAAGCAGCGTAGCCACGCCTATGTTAGGCTGCGCGGCGCATACGCAAACGGGAGTTATGCTGCCCTGTTTTATGCCGCTGTTAAGGCCGTTTATCATTTCTTCTTTTGTGAGCGAGCCTTCCTCAAAGAATTTTTCCATCAGCGTTTCGTCTGATTCGGCGGCCGCTTCGGTGAGCGCCTCATAGAAATGCTGCGCCTTATCGCTGAGATTGGCGGGTATAGGGGTTTCCTTATCGCCCTTTGCGTCAAAGAGCTTTGCGCACATGTGAACGACGTCCACATAGCCCACGAAAGCGCCCTTGTCCATTATAGGAAGCTGTATGGGAACCACAGACGGACCAAACTTGGCGTTTATCTCGTCCATAACCTTATCAAAGTTCGCATTTTCTCTATCCATCTGGTTTACAACCATCATGCGAGCTTTGCCGCTCTTTTTGCACATATCCATGGCCTTTTCCGCGCCGACCACAGGGCCTGATACCGCGCCAACCACTATAACTGCGGAATCGGCAAGCGCCATTGCGGCGGAAACCTCACCGTAGAAATCGAAGAAACCCGGAGCGTCAATCACATTTACCTTTATGTCCTTCCATTCCAAGGGCGCAAGCGCGGCATTGATTGAGATCATGCGCTTGGTTTCTTCGGGATCGAAATCTGTCGTGGTGGTTCCGTTTTCAACTTTACCTAAACGCTCGGTAAGCCCGGCATTGAAAAGCATGGCTTCTGTAAGAGTCGTTTTACCTTCGCCGCCATGTCCGAAAATGCCGACGTTGCGAATGTTTGCTGCGGTGTAATCTTTCATTTGGAATTAGTCCCCCTAACGGTGATGTATTTATTTATATGTGATAAAACGCCTGTTGGCGATATAGCACCAACTGTTATTTTAACAGTACTGCGCCCACTTGTAAACATTTTTTGATAAACAAATCGTGCGCGGTCGCAAGTGCTCAGCCGCATTTACTATATCCACACGCGCGGCATATTACACACCCACCCTCATGCTCAAGTTTTCCCCCGCACTCAGGGCAGAGGGACTCTTCAAGCTCGTCCTCGGCAATTATTTGCAGCTCCTCGCCATCGTCCTCGGCGGCAATGGCTGGTATCTTTGCCGGCAGACTCTTTGCGGGGTTTGATATAATGCCGTCCTTTTCCTCCTGCAAGAGCTTTGCAACCTTTTCAAGCACCTTGCCTATCGCGTCAGGGCATGAGAGCACCTTGATATTTTTATTTGTCGCCCGCTGCCTTAGCGTTGAGTGACACCTTATCCCCTTTAGTTGCTCGATAAGGATATTAACGTCTATGCCCGAACGCAGCGCAGTTGAAATCAAGCGGCTTGCGGCCTCGCTCTGGCTGGGACACCCGCCTGCGCGGCCAAGGTTGGCGAATACCTCGCAGATACCCTGATTGTCGTAATTCACAGTTACATACAGGTTTCCGCAGCCTATTACCACCTTTTCAGTGATGCCGCGAGTCACCTCCGGCCTTGCACGCGGCGTTATCGTGCCGCTCTTTTCTTCTTTTTTGTTGCCAACATAAAGCACCTGCCCTGCGCGGCTGCCGTCTCTATATATGGTAACGCCCTTGCAGCCAAGCTTATACGCAAGCGTAAATACCTCGGCAACGTCTTCCTTAGAAGCGTCGTTCTTAAAATTGACCGTCTTTGAAACCGCGTTATCAGTATGCCTCTGGAAAGCTGACTGCATGCGTATATGGTATTTTGGCGAAATATCATGCGCCGTAACGAACACGCGCTTTATATGCTCCGGAACCTCCTGAATGTGCGCAAGCGTGCCTTCTTTTGCTATGCGGCGCATTATTTCCTCTGAATAGAAGCCCTCTTTTTTTGCTATTTCTTCAAAATATGGGTCTACCTGCGGCAGCTCGTCGTTATCCATTACATTGCGCACGAACGACAGGGCGAACAGTGGCTCTATGCCGCTGGACGCGCCGCAAATAATTGAAATCGTCCCTGTTGGCGCAATGGTCGTGCATGTGGCGTTCCTATACGGCTGGCCAGTCTTTGCAAGCGTGCTCTCCCCATACAGCGGGAATGTGCCACGCTGCTTTGCAAGCTCGATTGACGCCTCGTGCGCACGCTTATTGATAAAGCTCATCACATCATTCGCTAAAGCTATGCCTTCTTCAGAATTATAAGCGATATTAAGTCTAAAAAGCATATCGGCAAAGCCCATGATGCCAAGGCCAATCTTCCTTGTTTCATGCGTGCGTTTCTCTATCATTGGCAGAGGATATTTATTTACCTCTATAACGTTATCAAGAAAATGCACGGCAACGTCCACAGTTCTGCCAAGCCGGTCATAATCTATGGCATACTCGCCGTCCGGCTCGCTTTTTAGCATCTTCACAAGATTGATAGAACCTAAATTGCAGCTTTCATAAGGCAGCAGCGGCTGCTCGCCGCATGGGTTGGTGGATTCGATCTCACCGGCTGTAGGCACGGTATTATCCCTATTCATTCTATCAAGGAAAATTATGCCCGGCTCGCCATTGGTCCAAGCCATATTAACAATAAGGTCAAACACCTTGCGTGCGTTAAGCTTGCCCACAGCATACTTATCGCGCGGATCAATCAGGTCATAATCACAGTCCTGCTCCACCGCACGCATAAAATTTTCCGTCAGACCGACGCTTATATTAAAATTGGTTATTTCGCCGTTTGTGCTTTTGCAAGAGATAAAATCAAGTATGTCGGGGTGATCCACCCGCAGTATTCCCATATTGGCGCCGCGCCTTGTGCCGCCCTGCTTAACAGCCTCGGTCGCCGCATTAAAGACACGCATAAAGCTCACAGGGCCGGAAGCCACGCCGCCAGTCGAGCGCACCGTAGCGCCCGCGGGGCGAAGCCTTGTAAATGAAAAGCCTGTACCGCCACCGCTTTGATGTATGAGCGCGGCATTTTTAACGGCGTCAAAAATATCCGTCATCGAATCGGAAACCGGCAGCACAAAGCACGCCGAAAGCTGTCCCAAGGGTTTGCCTGCGTTCATGAGTGTGGGAGAATTGGGCATAAAGCGCAATTCGGATATTATCTCATAAAATTCGTCCGCCGTTTTTTTAACGTCCGCATTTGGCGAAAAATGTGAATCGCCCTTTGCTATCGCATAAGCTACACGCTTAAACATATCCTCAGGCGTTTCGTTTATATTGCCGTTTTCGTCCTTGCTTAAATATCTGCGTTCGAGCACCGTTAACGCGTTTTTTGGCAGCTGCAACATCACAATACCTCGTTTCAAATAAACTGACATACAATATATTGTGCCATTTTGGCATTCTTGTCAATATACTGTGCAAGATTTCACATTCCAATATTCCTGTTCATATTGCTTCAACTGCTTATAGCTCGTTTTATTCGCTTATTTTGAAAGCTCACCTATCACGTCCAGGAGCACATTCGCGCCGGCAATAAGTGCTGTATCTGGTGTAAACTCCTTGGGATTGTGGCTTATGCCGTTTACGCTCGGCACGAAAATCATAGCCGTAGGGCAAACTCGCGCCATCATCTGCGCGTCCTGCCCAGCGCCGGAGGTGATTCTTCTATGCGTGATTTTTCGGCCCACAGCGGCTTTTTCCACCAGCGCCACAATTTTTTCATTAAAAATAACAGGCTCAAACCGCACAAGCCGCTCCGTTTTAATCTTAACCCTTTCCGTTTGTTCAAGCTCCTTTAGATATTCTTCAAGCGCCTGTTCTTCTTCCTTTAGCTTGGCTTCATTGGGATTCCTTATATCCACAGTAAACGTTGCCTTT
>CAZUUR010000090.1:0-5770 GCA_964622815.1 uncultured Oscillospiraceae bacterium
CCGACGGTATTGGCGAATGGCAGACGGTCAAAAATAATACAGCCAAATATAAGGCAAAGCGCCAAGCGTTTTGCCTGTTTTAAATTGGCGCCCAAAATATACGCGGCGAGCGGCACTTTCCCGGTTTATTTGTGAATATTGCAATTACTGCCATAAAATGCTATCCTTTATTTGTAGTAATATGTCAGGAGCAAAAGCGATGGCAAACAAAAAACGCGCCAAGGCGGTAAAAAGATTTTTATCGGGCAGACTTAACGAAAAACTCAATTTCAAAACGTTGCGTGCGCGGCTAATGATACTCATTGTTCCCGCTATGGTGGCGGCGCTCGTTATCACATGTCTTATAGGCGTTTTTTTCATATATAAAACCACATACGAGTCGCTTAGCACAACGCTAAGAGAGGTGGCCAAGCTCACCGGTTCGCGCATCAGCGAGGCGCTGCACGTATACAAGGAGCTTGTGAGCGAATCCGCCGCGTGGCTTTCGCTGATGCCCGAAAAAGCGCTTGACATGGGCGTTATAAACAGCATAAAGGATAGAAACGGTTTCCTTTCCGTAATGACGGTAGACGAGCGCGGCACAGGCTCGGACGGGCTTTCCTACAGTGCGCGGGACTTTTTTTCCCAGCCCTTGGCAACGGGCGATACCTTTGTTTCCGATGCATATTACAGCGAGGCGCTCGGCGAGCACATACTCACCATATCCTCGCCATATTATAATAACGACAGCTTTGCGGGCGTAGTGGTGTGCAATATCGACGCGAAGATGCTTTCAGACCTTGTCGCGGGCATAGAGGTGGGCGATAACTCCATAATTTATATGGTCAACAGCGAAAGCGCCTGCATCGCCGCCAGCGACCTCACATATCTATTTAATGAGGAGCTTTCAAAGCAAATACTCACCAGCGCTGAGCTTGACCCGGCAATGCGCGCGGTTTGGCAGGATCTTATAGCGCAGCGCGCGGGCTTTTCCGAATATACATACAACGGCGTAACCCGCTTCGTGGCATATTCACCCGTAAGCGACACGCCCGGCTGGAGCGTTTGCGTAACAGTGACGCGCTCGGATTTTATTAGCAGCACTATTAACAGCATTATAATCACATCAGGCGTATCGCTGCTATTTATCGTGCTCGTTATCGCGTTTTCATATTATTTCACCACCATGATAACAGATAAGCTTGAGAATTGCACAAACAGGCTTGAAAAGCTCGCACAGGGCGATTTAAGGACTCCCGTTAAATATACCGGCAGACGCGACGAGATAGGCCGTCTTGACATGGCTACGAAAAATCTAATAAAGCAATATTCGCTCGTGGCGGCCGAAATAGGTCACGCGCTGAGCTGCGTAAATTCCGGGCAGCTCGACATCACCGTATCCGATGATTTTCAGGGCGATTTCATGGAGGTGAAGCTGGCGCTTGAAAAGAACATAGAGTCGCTCAACCTTCTTATATCGCGCATAAGCCGCTCAAGCGTTGAGGTTGCGCGCGGTTCTACGCAGATAGCCGCGGCGGCCATGCAGCTTTCACAGGGTGCAAGCGAGGAGAACAACTCAATAGACGAGCTTTACGCCACCGTTTCAAGCATAGTTCAGCGCATAAACCGCATCACTCCCGCTTCGGAAAACATGCCCGCGGCAAGCGATGGCAAGCGCGAGAAAACGCTCACGGAGCAAATGCTCGAAGCTATGGACTCAATAGTCGCCCGAAGCGACGAAACCAAAAAGGTGGCGCTGCTCATTGAAAATATCGCGAGCGAAACAAGCATACTGGCGCTTAACGCCTCGGTGGAGGCGGCACGCGCGGGCGATGCGGGCAAGGGCTTCGCGGTTATAGCAACAGAGGTGAGAAAGCTCGCCGCCAAGAGCAAAGCGGCAGTTGAGAGCACATATACGCAGGTGGATAACATACTCGCCGCCGTTGACGAGGGCAGCATGCTCGCAAACGAGACCACGCGCTCCGTGGCTGAAATAGCCCTCGCGCTTGAGCAGATACGCGACACGCTCTCGCAGGTGTCAAGCGTTATAGAAAGCATCGCCGCCACCAGCGAGCAGACCGCCGCCGCCAGCGAGGAGCTTTCCGCTCAGTCCAACATGCTAAAAGGGCTTGTGCAGCAGTTCAATTTTAAGGAGCAATAAATATGAAAGACTTCGTCTTTCATTTGCGGTTTTGAGGCTTTCGCCGCCTGGTGAGAAACGAATGGCTGCGCTATTCGTTAAGTCGATTTTGCTAAAGCAAAACCACCCTTAATTCCCATAACCTGAAGTTTTCGCAAGCGAAAGCCAAAACCACGCAAAAGCTCGCGTCAGGGTGATGCCCCTTCGCGAGCTTTTTCAAATCATTTTAAGCCTGATTGAACCTTTCAATATGCCATTCGCCCTCGCTTCTTTCAAGCACCGTTATGCCGCAGTAATCCATGCGGAATTTATATCTGTGATAAACGGGCAGGCCAAGCACGGTGCACATAATCAGCCGTATATAGCCCTCATGACACACGAGCACGGCGTCCTTGCCTATTTTAAGGCAATCATCTAGCAGGCTCAGCTGGCGCTCTCGCACCTCCTCGCCGGTCTCGCCGCCGGGAAAGCGCACGTCCCTTTGGTGGCCGAAAAAATCGTCCCAAAATTGCGGATAAGTATTTTGCAGCTCTTCATCGCTCATAGGCTCGGTTATGCCGGCATGAATTTCGTTTAGGCGAGCGTCCACCTCAACTTGAAGGCTCTTTAGCTTAGCCACGGGTGCGGCGGTCTGCTGCGCGCGCACATATTCGCTCGCGAGCACGCGCTCGACTGGCTTATCTTCAAAACACCGGCTCATGGCCTCGGCCTGCGCCACGCCATGCTCGGTGAGCGGCGGGTTCTGTTGGCCGATGTGCTCGCTAAAAAAATCACCCTTTTGCTTTTGCCCGTGACGGATAAAATACAGCTTCATATTTCCTCCAAAAAATAGCTGTAGCCGAGGCCGCCTTAGAGCAGCAGCGACAGCCCTTTGAATATCCAATTCGCGGCCACGCCCGCAACAAAGCCGCCCACAGTATGCGAAAGTATGGCCTTACCGGTAAGCTCATTGCACTTTAGCGCGTCCATCATGGCGACGTGAGTTGAAAGATAGCCGCTCCAGCACATGCACATCGCTGTGAACACCGCAATGTCGTTAGCGCCCGCAAGACCCTGATCAATGAGCTGCGGCACTATGCCTATCGCCGCGCCCGCGCTGCCGAGCGCCGTTATAGGCACTGCTATGCAGCCGCTGCTCGTAAAGCCGAAAAGGGGCTTTAGCACCCCGCTTATCGCCTCGGCTGCCTTTGGCAATATGCCAACGCCCTCATAGGCCGCGCCCGTGAAAACGCCGCCCTCGGCGGGCGAGTTGGAAAGCATCATCACGAGCGTACAAATAACGAGCACCCCCGGGATTATGTCAAGCCCCATCTGCACCCCGCTCTTGCCGCCCGCAAGCAGCGCGTCAATAGCACGAAGGCCTACGCCGCCCTTACGCGCGAGGCGGTGATTATCATCAAGCGTGAGGGATTCATCAAGCCCTTCCAACTCGCACGGCGTGTCCTTACCAAATGCCTTTTTGGTGAAAACAAGCATTATGCGGGTTGAAACTATGCTGCCTATCACGGCGCTAATATTGCCCACCACTATCGCAAGGCCGTAACCCTCGCCGCCCGTCGGCGCTATACCTATCATAAACGTGGTAACAATAAGCCCCATGCCGAACGCCGTGCCTATATTCGTGAGCGCCGGTATTTGATATTTCTTGAAATAGCGCCTGAAATTCATGTCCTGAGCGAGCGTTAGTATGGCCGGATTATCGCTTAGATACGTTGCCACCACTCCCATGCTCGCCGCGCCCGGCATATCATACACTGGACGCATGAGCGGCGAGAGCACCTTATTTATCAGCGCTATAACGCCAAACTCGGAAAACAGCGATGAAAGAGCGCCCGCCACCACAGCGATTGCCATAATGTAAAAAACCGTGTCTAATAAAAGCCTGTAGGCCGTGTTCATCATGGTGTTGAACATATTGGCTATGCCCATCTTCGCACCGAGCAGCGCGAATGCGCCCACCACAACTATAAGGAATATAAATGCCTCAACACTTATCGCGCGCTTTACCCTATAGCGCGCGCTGCCGTGAAATTCCATTATGCTTTATCCCCTTTCATGGGAAGCATCTTTATGCTTCCGCTGTCAGCCGGAGTTATGATATTTGCCTTTCATCTGCCTGTCAAGCAAAGTGAAGCATTATATACTGCATTATGTCGTACGTTTCGGCGGGAGATATATTACAAAATGTAATAAAAAAAGCGGAACGGTCAAGACCGTTCCCTACAGATTTGGTAGAGTCGAGTCTTGACTCGACCGCTTTTTATGTTGTTTTTACGCCTGCATACCAAGCCTTATTGCCTTCATGTTCATATCGAACATATCGGCCTTCTTGGCGGGAATGCACTTATGGAGCGCCTTTTCTATCAATTCCTCCGGGCAAACGCCGGTCTCCTTGATGAATTTGCCAACCATTATCATATTGGAAAGACCCTGAAGATTGTTTTCCTTGGCCATAGCGGTGGCGGGCACATAATATGCCTTAACGTCCGTGCGGACGACCTTATCGCTAATGAGCGTGGAATCCACAAAAATTTCGCCGCCGGGCACTATCGTATCCACAAACTTGGTAAAGCTGGGCGCGTTCATTGCTATTAGCGCGTTGCCGTTTACTATTATGGGCGAGCCGATGGGATCATCGCTTATTATAACGTTGCAGTTAGCGGTACCGCCGCGCATTTCAGGGCCGTAGCTTGGAAGCCACGAAATCTGATAATCGCCCATCATGCCCGCATAAGCCAAAAATTTGCCGGAAAACAGCACGCCCTGTCCGCCGAAGCCCGCGATAACTATCTGCTTATTCATTTTGCCACCTCCGCGCTCTTATCCTTGTATACGCCGAGAGGATAGTAGGGGATCATGTTCTCGCGCATCCACTCAAGCGACTTGACGGGCGAAAGACCCCAGTTAGTGGGGCATATAGAAAGCACCTCAACTATTGAGAAGCCTTCTTTATTCTGCTGGACGGTGAACGCCTTCTTTATGGCGGCCTTGGCTCTAATTACGTTCTTGGGGCAGTCCACGGCCACTCGCTCGGCGTATGCCGTGCCATCGAGTGTGGAAAGCATTTCGCAAACGCGCACGGGATAGCCCGCCTGCTTAACATCGCGGCCGTAGGGTGTAGTCTGCGTGACCATGCCGGGCAGTGACGTGGGTGCCATCTGGCCGCCTGTCATGCCATAGATGCCGTTATTCACGAAAATAAGCGTGATGTTTTCGCCGCGAGTTGCCGCGTGAACGGTTTCGGCAGTGCCTATGGCGGCAAGGTCGCCATCGCCCTGATAGGTGAAAACATGCACGTTGTCCGCGCCCATTGAGCGCTTTACGCCGGTTGCCACAGCCGGAGCGCGGCCGTGCGCAGCCTCTACCATGTCGCAGGCAAAATAATCATAAGCTAATACCGAACAACCGACCGGGCATACGCCAACGGTCTTGCCGGTAAGCTGCAATTCATCTAAGCACTCGGCCACCAAACGGTGGATTATGCCGTGGGTGCAGCCGGGGCAATAATGTGTGGAGACCGGAAGCAGAGCATCGGGCCTTGAGAAAACTTTATTCATTACTCCTTACCTCCGTTATTTGCTTTTTCAATAACCGTGAGTATCTCGTCGGGCGCGAATACCATGCCGCCGGTGCGGTTTGCAAGGTAAACGG
>CAZUUR010000090.1:5870-7500 GCA_964622815.1 uncultured Oscillospiraceae bacterium
AGTATCTCGTCGGGCGCGAATACCATGCCGCCGGTGCGGTTTGCAAGGTAAACGGGCTTTGAGCACTCTATGGCAAGCTTAACATCGGTTATCATCTGACCCATGTTGAGCTCGGCGCTCACGAAGGCCTTGGCGGTCTTTGCGCGCTGCTTTAATATATCTGTGGGGAACGGCCAAAGGGTTATCGGGCGGATAAGGCCGGCCTTTATGCCATTTGCACGCGCGGCGACTATTGCGTTTTTCGCGACGCGGGCGCTTGCGCCGAAGGCCACTACCACAACGTCCGCGTCCTCGGTCATGAAGTCCTCATAGCGCTGCTCGGTTTCCATGATTTTTTTATATCTGTCAAAGCGCTCGAAGTTGGTGCGCTCAAGCTCGGCGGGAGCAAGATACAAGGAATTGACCACATTATGCGCCCTCGCGCCCTTAGTGCCGTTGGCCGCCCAAGGCTTGGCGATGAAATCCTTCTTTTCCCTATCCGGGAAGGCGACAGGCTCCATCATCTGCCCAAGTATACCGTCGGCAAGGAGCATGGCGGGCATGCGGTATTCATCGGCCTTGTCGAAGGCGAGGAACACAAGGTCGCATACCTCCTGCACGGTGCACGGAGCGAACACAAGGAGGCGGAAATCGCCGTGTCCGGGGCCGTGAGTGGCCTGGAAATAGTCCGACTGAGAAGGCTGTATGCCGCCAAGGCCGGGGCCGCCGCGCTGCACGTTGACTATAAGGGCGGGCAGATCCGCGCCCGCTAGATAGCTTATGCCCTCGCTCTTGAGCGATACTCCGGGGCTTGAGCTTGAGGTCATAACGCGCGCGCCTGTTGAAGAAGCGCCATAAACCATGTTTATCGCCGCTACTTCACTCTCGGCTTGCAGGAAAGTCCCGCCGATTTTGGGCATACGCTTCGCCATATAGGCGGCAAGCTCGGTCTGCGGGGTGATGGGGTATCCGAAGAAATTGCGGCAGCCTGCCATAATAGCGGCTTCCGCTATAACCTCGTTGCCCTTCATTAGCATTTTTTCGGCCATTTTGCCTTTTCCTCCTTATTTAAGCACTTCTATCACGCAATCGGGACACATCGTAGCGCAGAGCGCGCAGCCGACGCATTTTTCCTCATCCGTGCAGTACGCAGGGCAATAGCCCTTTTTGTTGAACCTGCCGTCCGCTATGGCCAATATTTTGCGCGGGCACGCGTCCACGCACAGCCCGCAGGCTTTGCACAGGTCTTCGTTGAAAATTACCTTTGCCATTTTACTCCTCCTTAAAGAATCCAGTCTTTTTTTCCGTAGACCGTTATAGGGAAAATGTTTATATCTGGAATGTTCCCTGAAATGCGAAGCTTTTCAAGGAGCGTTCTTTCAATGGCTGTGAATGCGACGGGCAGCTTTAACAGCTCGCTCGTGCGCCTAATATATTCAAGCGAGGAGAGCAAGACCTCCTCGGTCGTCTCCCTGCCGATATTGGTGTTATTCACAATGGAGGTGAATTTAAGGTGGCTCGCGCACTCCATATCGTATACGAACTCAAGAAGCATTTCCGGCTCGCGGGTTAAAAATCTGTGCGCGTTGACTATTAAAAACATTTCGTAGCCCGCTTTATCAAACTGCGCGGCATACTGCCCCAAGGCCAC
>CAZUUR010000091.1:0-7378 GCA_964622815.1 uncultured Oscillospiraceae bacterium
CTCGCTGGCGCTTTTTGAGATATACGGATAATTGAAATTCTCGGGAAACGTAAAGCCTAATATACGTCCAAGACCTATGGCCATATCGCTATAGCCCGAAAAATCAAAGTAGACCTGAAGCATAAAGCTTAACGCATATATCCATGCATATAATACGCTTGGCTCGCTAGTGGCCTTGAACGCCGCGCAAAGCTCGCCGAATGCATTGGCAAGCAGCACCTTTTTGCTTAAACCCACTATAAAACGGCGTATTCCAATACTTGCATCATGCATTGAGTATGTTTCCCAGCGGTTCTTTAACTCATTTGAAATATCGGTGTATCGCACAATGGGGCCGGCGATGAGCTGAGGGAACAAGCATATAAACGTTGCAAAGCTCAATAAAGAACGCTCGGCGTGTGCTTTGCCGCGATAGACGTCTATTGTGTAGCTCATTGTTTGGAAGGTATAAAAGGATATACCTATTGGCAAAGGCACATTTGTAAGCGGTATGGACGCACCTGTTGCGCCGTTAAACGCGCCGATAAGAAAATCCGAATATTTAAAGAAACCCAGCATCAAAAGATTTATTGTAATGCTCGATATAAGCAGTACCTTAGCCTTTTTTGCGCCGCGATACTTCTCGATATATAAGCTGTGAAGCCAATCTGATACGCTTGAGAACACGAGCAGAAGCACATACTTAGGCTCTCCGCAGAAGTAGAAAATCAGGCTGGCAAGCAAAAGCACAGCATTGCGCAACTTTTTGGGCACGATAAAATACGTGATAAGCGTAACGGGCAAAAAGATATAAAGAAATGTTATGCTTGAAAAAAGCATTTTTGTCCCCTCAAATAGCGGGGAAGCAATATTGATCGCTTCCCCGTTTGGTTTATTTTGTAAGCTCTGTGAAATTGTCTATTATTGTGTTTGCAGTAGTCTCAAAGGACATTACCAGCATCACGAGCCTTCCTGATTGTAAAACCTCGGTTTTCTCGGCGGTGACACATATCCATTTTGACGGATTTGCGTTGGCGCGCATCTCGTCGGCAATAGTTGAGGCAGTGGCGTCATCTTTAGCACGCACAAGCACTACAGAATGCGCAATAGAGCTTATCATACCTTCGGATACCAAACCCTCGGTATTATCAGGCATGGGGATAAATGCGAAGGTCTCAAAATTATCCGAAGTAAGCGCAACGTTCTGCACACTTGGCAGATCGCTCACATTGCTTAGCACCTTATCCATTATTTCCTCGAGCGTGAGGCTGTCAAGCGCTGAGGCTTGCGAATTAGCACCATTGTTTGCAGCGCAGCCGAGCGTTGCCGCGAGGAGCAGCAGTATCAAGAGTATCATTGTTGGCTTTCTCATTTATTTCATTCTCCTTTGTAGTTCTTCGATAAAATAACGGTTATGCGCACATAAAGGTTTCATTAGAGTTTGACATATTTTGTACCGATACATTCATAAAACGCATCAAACTCATGACAGCCGATTTTGCTTGCGGCAGCTTCATGCCGCGGAAACGAATTTTACCTCAAAAATCGTCACTACTCTCGCCTTCAAACCGAGTGAAAGTTAAAGCGCTCAGATAGCGTAAGGATTGACGTTAAGCACGTTGTAGGATTGCATCTCAGTTGCCACAATCGCACGGTCGAAGGCTTGGCGCGCTTCAAATAGCACCTGTTCGTCGCTATAGCCGCCGCCCCAAATATGCGAGCATATAAGCTTGCCCACATTGGCGTCGCGCGCAAGCAGCCCTGCCTCGTACGCTGTTAAATGCGGAGCGGTTTCTGTGGTTTTATCCGATGAAAGAAAGCATGCGTCCGCAAGCAGCAGGTTTGAATTTGCGGCGTAATCCTTTAGCCTGTCAAAATATCCGGTGTCACCGGTATAAAATAGGCGTCGTCCTTCATGCTCCAACAGATACGCGTATGTGGGCACAGGATGAACGGTTCTGTACATCGTGATAGACATATCGCCAATTCTCATTTTGCGCCCGTCGCTGGCCGCGGTTATATCGAATACGCCTGATGTAGATAGCTGACGATATTCATATTCCGGCGCGCTTGGAGCTACAACGGAAATGGGAAGAAGTATCCCGCTGCGTTCCCTGATTTTTGTTTGCTCAAGCATATAGCGCAATATAAACATATCGGCACAGTGGTCGCTGTGCAGATGCGAAAGGAGTATCGCATCTATTTTAAATGAGGGGATAACCTGAAGAAGTCTGGATAGCGTGCCGCTGCCTAGATCTAATACAATTTTTATATTGCCGCTTTCAACCAAATATCCCGAGCATGCGCCGCCGGGATAGGGGAATGGGCCGTACTTGCCGAGCACTGTCAGCTTCATCATTTTAGCCGTCCTCACTTTTGATTAGTTTAATCAATAGAATTATATTATATTCTGAAAGCTTTTACATTCATTTTAGATTTACTCTTAAAGAATTATTCAAACGCAAAAACGGTTCATGCAGCAACGCCTTAATTGGCGTATGGAGTTTTGCAGTTTTAGTGATATAATGACGTAGAGTGCACTTTGGAGGGAACTGATGAATTTCGCACCCATGCTTGTATATATTGCCGTATCGTGCTTTACGCCGGGCCCAAACAATCTAATGGTGATGTATCTTTCGGCTCGCTACGGCTTTAAGGGCTCATATAAATTTATGACGGCAAGCTGTATATGCTTCTTATTAAAAATGCTTATTTGCGGCGCGCTCAATTTAGCGTTAGCCTCGGCTATACCGGCCGCGGTGCCGTATTTAAAGTGGATAGGCGTTGCATATATGCTCTATCTTGCTATAAATATATTCCTAAACGGATATAAAAAGCAAGGTGAGCGGGAGGAAACATCACCTGCTGAATCCACCTATCGAAGCGGCATATTACTTCAAGTGCTGAATATTAAGAGCTGGGTGTTTGCGCTCAGCGTTTTTTCCATCTACGTTGTGCCGTTCACAAATTCAACAGGCGACATATTTATATGTTCCTTATTGTCCACAGCCGCTATGGTCGTTGCAACGTTGCTCTGGGCATTGTGCGGGCAGGGAATAAGCAAGCTTTATAATAAGCATATTCGTATATGCAGCGTATTGATGGCGCTTTCACTGGTGTGGTGCGCGGCGACATTGCTGTGAGGCGGCGGTGCGTGGTAAAAAGCTTTAATTTCAAGGCTTGTGTGTGCTCAGAACCCTATGAGGCGTGACGAGGCAAAGGCATATTTGATGCAGTCGTACCTTGTGCTATATTCAAACCAAAACATCTTATATTATTGGCTCAAATCAATTTAGCATGATATTTTGTTAAAAATGCAAGACGGGCTTGTGCAATACCTCAAGTCGGTGATAAAATGTATGTATATTTGCTAGGAGGATGCTTTGCGCATAATTGCAGGTGAAAAGCGCGGTCATACGATAATCGCGCCTCAAGGAATGGATACAAGACCTACGCAGGATAGGGTGCGCGAAGCTATTTTTGGCATGTTTCAGTTTGATATACCGGGGGGCAGAGTACTAGATTTATTTGCTGGCTCGGGCGCGATGGGATTGGAAGCGCTCTCGCGTGGCGCTTCATTCGCGGTATTTAACGATGCATCAAGAGCAAGCGTAAGCATAGTAAAAACTAATGTAGAAAAGCTGGGCTATGCCGCTCAAGCGCAAATATTAAATTACGAATGGATTGACGCGATAAATAGATTATCCGGTGGGAAGGAAAAATTTGATTTTATTTTTATCGACCCGCCTTACCGCTCTGGAATATACGAGACCACTCTAGAACATTTGGTCAATAGCGGGCTTATTGCTCTAAATGGCAGGATAATTGTTGAAAGAGCAAATGAAATTGAGGTCTCGCCTGTTATGGGATTGGCGTTAGCCAATAAAAAAAGGTATGGGAGAACCACAATAGAGGTTTATAATGAGTAAAGCGATTTTTGCAGGAAGCTTTGATCCGTTTACCTTGGGGCATATAGATATACTTAAAAGAGCTTTGTCTGTTTTTGACGAAATACATGTTGTGGTATCAGATAGCGCTGATAAACGCTATTGCTTCAATCAGCATGAGCGTGTGGAAATGATAGAAGCCGCGATAAAGCAGTATGATCTTAATGTTAAGGTATGCTCACATGCGGGTCTTATCACGGATTATATGAGGGATTCCGGGATAACGAACATTATTCGTGGGCTTAGAAGTCCGGCGGATTTCAGCTACGAACAAGCGATGGAGCAGCTAAACAGGCGTTTATTGCCCGAAACAGAGGTTTTCTATATAATAGCTTCTCCGGATTATGCCTGCATAAGCTCAAGTGCAGTGAGGGAGATAGCATCGCTTGGAGGAAAGATAAACGGCTTGGTGCCGTATATAAATATAACAAAAATCGCAGAAAGGTTGATTAAGCGATGAACACGACACAGAATATGCAGATTTATACTATCATAGGCCAGATAGAGGACGTTTTGGAGGCAAGCCCAAAGCCAAAGATTGGTGGCGGTACAACAAAGCGTATCGTCGACATAGAAGAGCTCAGGGATCTCCTTGGGGATCTCAAGGTCACAATACCCGATGATATTCGCCGTGCTAACAGCGTTATTGTTGAATCGGCTACAATGCTGGATAACGCTGCGGAAAACGCAAAGGATCTCGTTGATAATGCACAGAACAAAGCGGACGATTTAATAGCTCAGGCAAACACGACTTCTGAAAGAATAGTGGAAAAGGCGAAGCAAGAGTACGAGAGACTTGTTTCAGAAGATGAAATATATCAAGAAGCACAGAAACGCGCACAGCTTTTGGCGATGAAAGCGGAGCATAATGCGGCGTTAGTTTATGAAAACGCCAAGTGTTATGCAAACGATGTGCTGCTCGACCTTGAAAACTTCCTTAATGAATATAGGCAGCTTGTGGATAAAAACCGTTGTTCACTTGAAGCAAAGCAGCCTGCGCAGCCCGTTTATCAGCAACCTATACAGCAGAGCGCAGCGAGACAAGAAAGCTTCGCACCCGCCTCACCCGTGCGTCAACAGAGAAAACCCAAGCCGCCGGTGGCCAAGCCTATGCCGGTGGAGGAGTCGCCTGTTGAGCAAGAATACGAAGAAGATACAAAGTCTGAGAAGAAATCGCTTTTCGGTTGGCTAAAAAAAGATAAAAACGTGAATGATTTTGATTTCGATGATGACGAAGATTTTGACGGTTAAATAAGATTATCCACATGCGGCGCACGATTTGAGCGCCGCCTTTTTTTATATGCTTCGCAAATTAAAAGCACGCTTGCCTGACATAATGCCGAAGCAATAAAGATTATTATGAAAGAAGATGCGTTTTGCATTACTGTGGATTGAGCGTCATTTGCAAATGCTGCTGTATAAGGTTCTGAAATTAACAGTGATACAATAAAAGCAAGCACGCCAGTTACAAGCGCTGATATGAGTTTGAGGCTCACATACCTTTTAATATCAATATCAACAAATAATGCCGATTGAGCAAGTATGCTTAATCCGCCAAAGGAAAAAATAAATCCTCCGCAAAACGCAGTTTCGGCAACGTTAAGCCCTGATTTTGCTAATTCCGCCGCGCCTGTGGTGATTTCAAGCATGCCGTATAGCACGGGCTTTACGATGCGGGCGTTCGCGCCTAAAAAGTTAAGTACCCATTCAAAAGGAAACGCCAGAGCATTAAGTATACCGGAAACCTTTAAAATGCTCATTATCACGGCAAAAAATATCATTGCGCCGCAGATGCTTAAAAGCGCATTGACAGATGCCGATATGGTTGTGGCTAAAATGGCTATTCCCTTCTTTCGCGCAGAAGTTCGCATGTTCAAAACAAGGTGCTTTTTCCTGTTATATATGTATAGCATAAGCGCAGCTGAAAACGTCTGAGCAAAAATGATGGGCAGTGCTAAAGCCGGCAGCTTGAGCATTTCACAGCAAAAACTGCTATATATAAACATAGGACTTACAGTGTTCAATATAGCACAAAGAGCGCTTACCTGGCCAATATCGTCCGTTTCTATATATGAGCAAAGCTTTGCGCCGCTCGGTGCACCGGAAAGCACGCTCAAGAAAAAAAGCGTAATATTATTGCATGGCACATCACGGCTTAAAAATATGGAAATCAAAATGAAATATGGAAGAAGCGCGGGAAGCACATACTCCTTCCAAAGCATTATTCCATTTCGGGCAGCAACCATGGCATCTGCGCGAAAAAAAATAAGCAACGCAGCCGACACGACAGCTAATACAGGCAGCAGTTTTTTCATGCAATAATTTATGCCTTCTATTAAACTATAAGAAGGGGTGATGAAAAATCATTTACTATTGGAAGCCTGTGATTTAGAGCTAGATTATATATGCAGTCCGATCTAACCTCAAGTTCAAGCTGTGAACAGGCCATTGGGCAAAGCTTTCTTGTGTCCGCAAAACTTTTGATAACGGGCAATGAAGCATGCTTTGAAAGCTCACCCAGTATGGGCAGGAAATCCCTTCTGACACCAATTACCCTTATGTATAAAGGTAGGGGAGAGACGGTTTGCTTATTGATTTCAAGTAAAGAATACAGCATTATTCTGCGTATCCGCGCCATAGTAAAACGCTTTGTTTTTATTCCGTTTACCAAGTCGGATACATTTGAGTATTCGCGGCAGGCGGCATATATAACGTTCTCAAAGCCCTCGGATACATCGGGCAAGTCACTAAGCTCATTTTTTGACTTCATGCGCAGTGAGTAAATAATAGCGTCTGAAATTTTATCCAGGGAGTGCGTTTGCGTATCGTCAAGCTCATGAGCGTTAGGAATAAAGTCATTGCATGCCAAAACACCGCCTTTATGTATTGCTTCCCTTATATAGCTTGCGCTTTGGAAATTGCCGTTTTGCTCGGATAAATTATCGTGCTGAGCGCCAATTCTCTTTATCGCATAAGGCTTGATGGGTGAGTTAAGCTTTTTTAAGGCCTTAAGATATTCCATTGCGAGTATATTGTTTGGCGAAAGCGGAGCTGATATATCCAAGGCTTCGGACAGCGCACGCGGATAACTCATGCCCTGCTTTAACGCATGATGAAACTTGGGATTTTCTTGAATGCTTAGGCCGGATATTTTATCGGCCGAAAGGCTTAAAACGTTTATATCGTCGTTTTCCGCGCCGAAAGCAAGCGAGCTGACTATTCCGGAGGCGTTCATAAGGAATATTGCGGCCTGTGAAAAACGCTCCGCATTTGCCGACGCGAAGCTTACGGGGAGCTCAATTATTATATCAGCGCCGGAGTTGAGCGCACATCTGGCACGGGTAAACTTATCGAATAAGGCAACGTCGCCGCGCTGCACAAAATTTCCGCTCATAACAGCCAAGGCAGTATTACAGCCCGATAGATTCTTTGCCATTTCAAGCAAATACTTG
>CAZUUR010000092.1:0-554 GCA_964622815.1 uncultured Oscillospiraceae bacterium
AGGCAGTATGCCGATACCGCCGATGTTCGCGTGGTGCTGCCGCTTTACGCGCACATAAAGGCCGAGCTAAAGCTAAGCTATATATGCGATTTTCGCATAAAGCTGGGCTGGCGCGATCAGTATTGCGGCGTTGCCATGCTCAAGCGCGATAATGTGACCTACTATTTCATTGATAACGAATATTATTTCGGCAGACCTTATATATACGGCTCGTTCGATACGGACGAGGCGGAGCGCTTCGGCTTTTTCTCAAAGAGCATAATTGAGCTTATGTATCGCGTGGATTTCTTCCCGGACGTGCTGCACTTAAACGACTGGCAGACGGGCATGGCGGCGGCGATACTCAAGCTGACGTTTGGCAATATTGACCCATACTACAAGATAAAGACCGTTTTCACAATACACAACCTCAGGTTTCAAGGCATTTTCGATAAAAATTTCGTTAAGGAGCTTTTGAGCTTTAAGGACGAGGACGTGCGCGCGGACACAATGGAGTTTGAAGGCGCGATAAGCTTTCTCAAGGCAGGGCTTGTCTATGCGGACGCGATAACCAC
>CAZUUR010000092.1:564-6850 GCA_964622815.1 uncultured Oscillospiraceae bacterium
TGCCCGCGAAATACAGACCCCCTATTACGGCGAAAAGCTTGACGGGCTGCTTCGCGCCCGCTCAAACTGCCTTGAGGGGATATTAAACGGCATAGATACGCGCGAGTTTTCGCCCGAAACGGACGTGTGCATAGAAAGCGCTTATTCCGCCGCCGATATTTTAGGCAAAAAGGCGTGCAAGGCCGCGCTCATGCGTGAGCTTGGGCTAAAGGACGCCGTCTGCGGCGAGGCTGAGGGCGAGAAGCCGCTAATAGGCATAGTTTCGCGCTTGACGGATCAAAAGGGAATGGATCTTATTGAGCATGTGATAAACGAGCTTATGGACACGGGGCTTAGGCTCGTGGTTCTAGGCACGGGCGAGCGTCGCTATGAGGATCTTTTCTCGTGGGCGCAATGGCGCTTCCCTGGCCGCGTGGCGGCGCGTATTGAATATTCGGACGCGCTCGCACGGCGCATATACGCGGGCGCGGATTTCTTCCTGATGCCCTCGCGCTTTGAACCGTGCGGCCTTTCGCAGCTTATAGCGCTTAGCTATGGCACGATACCCATTGTGCGCGAGACAGGCGGCCTTATTGATACCGTTGAGCCTTATAATCAATATTTTAACTCCGGCACGGGCTTTACCTTCACCAATTACAATGCGCACGAGCTGCTCTACACCGTGCAGCGTGCGGTAGGGCTGTATTATAGCGATAGAGCCGTTATAGATGCAATGCGGCTTCGCGGCATGAAGGAGAACTGCGACTGGGCTTTGAGCGCTAGCCAATATATGAGATTATACGAGCAGGTGTGAGGCGGCAAGCGGCATATTTGCCCGCCCCCGCGCCCGCCCCCGCGCCCGTGCGTGTCCCGCGCCGCGCCGTGCGCCATGCGCCCCCGCCCCCGCGCCCCATGCGTCTGCCGCCCCGCGCACCCGCGCACCATGCACACGCCCCCCGTAGGGCGCGGACGTCCCCGACGCACCGCCCGCCGCGCGAACACCCCCCCGTAGGGTGCGGCGTCCCCGACGCACCGCCCCCGCCGCCCACCCTTTCCCCAGTAAAACTACTCAAATTTGGAGGCAACTTTGGATTATCTTCACGATCCGTTTTCTTTGCAATACCGCTCACCCTTTGGCGCGATACCGCTTGGCGCGGAGGTGCGCCTGGCTTTGGACGCGCCGGAGGAGATCTTGGTGCGGCTGCGCGTGTGGGAGAACGACAAGGAGCGCATAATTCGCGGCCGCCGCACCGGCGGGCGGGTCGAATTTTATTATACGCCCGCGTCCACCGGCTTAAAATGGTATTACTTCATATTAGATACGCCGCTTGGCACGCGCTACTATGGCAATGGGGACAGGCAGCCGCTCGATCATGAGCCGCCCGCCTATCAGCTAACGGTCTATTACGCGGATTTTAAAACGCCCGCGTGGTTTTGCCAAAGCGTGATATATCAAATTTTTCCAGACCGGTTTGCGCGCGGTTCACTTCGCGGCGGACTTGAGCGCATAAGCACGCATACGGACGCGGGGCGCGAGGCATTCGCGCAGGAGGATTGGTATTCAAAGCCGCTCCATACGCCTATAAACGGCGCGAAATATTATTCGCCGTGTGATTTTTTCGGCGGGGATATTGCCGGGCTGCGTGCGAAGCTTCCTTATTTAAAAGAGCTTTGCGTGGACTGCATATATCTAAACCCCATTTTTCTCTCGCCGTCAAACCACCGCTACGATACATCGGACTATATGCAAATAGACCCGATGCTCGGCACGGAGGCGGAGTTTGCGGCGCTTGTGAGCGAGGCTGAGGAGCTTGGGATAAGCGTTATGCTCGACGGCGTTTTCTCGCATACAGGCGACGACAGCGTATATTTCGACAGATATGGCCGCTTCGATGGCGACGGCGCTTATCAAAGCAAGGCTTCGCCCTATTTTGAATGGTATGATTTTTCCGCGTGGCCGGACGCGTACCGCGCGTGGTGGGGCTTTAAATCGCTGCCCGAGGTGAACGAGCTTACGCCGTCTTATAAGGAATTTATAGCAAGCATGCTAAAAAAGTGGGCCGCGCTGGGCGCGTGCTCGTGGCGGCTCGACGTGGCGGACGAGCTACCCGATGAATTTATAGCCTTCCTGCGCGGCGAGATAAAGAAAAACTCACCCGACGGCGTTATTTTAGGCGAGGTATGGGAGGACGCTACGAACAAGCTCGCCTATGGCCGCCGCCGCGAATATGCGGACGGCAGAGGGCTTGACTGCGTGATGAACTATCCCTTCCGCGCGGCGCTCTTTGATTTCCTGCTCATGCGCTGTGATGCGGGAAGTCTAGAGCAGCGGCTTTATCAGCTATTATCAAACCAGCCCGAGCCGTTTTGCCGCGCGGCCATGAACCTGTTGGGCTCGCACGATACGCCGCGCGCACTCACCGCGCTGTCCGGCGCGCCCGACCCCTCCGCTATGACGCGTCAGGAGCAGGCGGAATACAGCTTGGACGAGGCGGCGCGTGAGCGCGGGCTAAAGCGGCTTGCACTCGCCGCGATGGCGCAGTTTTCAATGCTCGGCGCGCCCTGCGTATATTATGGGGACGAGGCGGGGCTTGAGGGCATGGCCGATCCGTTTTGCCGCGGGACATATCCGTGGGAGCGCGAAAATCTAAAGCTTTTGCGCTTATATAAAAAGCTTGCTCGGCTTCGCTCCCAAAGCGACGCGCTTAAAAAAGGCGGCGTGGCATTTGCTAAAAACAGCGCCGATGTTTTTGCAATGCTTCGCGAATACGGCGGCGAACGTGTGCTCACCGTGATAAACAGGAGCGAGGACGTGCGGTGCGCGCGGTTTTGCGCAAATGATTTTTCGCGCGTGGCATATCGCGCACAGGATAAGCACGGCGTGCCTTACGAGATAGCTCCGCATGTTGAGCCGTTCACGGGCGAGCTTACAGATGTGCTGTCGGGCGCTGCGCTAAACGCCGCCGACGGCTATGTTGAATTGGTTCTCGCGCCGCTCTCCGGCGCAGTGATAAAGGGCTGAACCGCTTTTTTAGCTGGAGGCTTATGCGGCAAAAATAAACAATAAGGACAGATTGATATGTTCAATGGGAGATACGGAAACGACAAGCTGAACAAGGCGCTTCTTATCGCGGCGCTAGCGGTGGGGCTGATAACTATATTGCTGCCCGCCGGCTCGCCCGTGCGGTTCGTGCTGGTAGGCGCAAGCACGATGTTTATCGCGCTGTGCGTATTTCGCGCGTTCTCGCGCAATTTCTACGGCAGACGCAAGGAGAACGAATCGTATTTGAATTTTGAAGCCAAGGTAAAGGCGTTTTTCACCGGCGAAAAACGGCGCGCACGACCGAAAAAGGTGATAGATATAAACGAAGTGAGGCGTTATAAGCATCTTATTTGCCCTAATTGCAAGCAGCAGCTCCGCGTGCCGCGCGGCAAGGGCAAATTGCGCGTCACATGCTCCAAATGCGGCACTAAATTCGACGCCAAATCGTAAGGGGACGGTCTTGACCGTCCCGCTTCCCCAAAATAAAACCACAGGAGGATAACGCCATGTCAGACCCTATCCGCTTGCGCCGAAGCATACGAAAGTATAAGCAAGGCGAAATAATTCAAGACGAACATCTTCACTCCATACTCGAGGCCGCCATGCTCGCGCCGAGCGCGTGCAACACGCGCCCGTGGGAATTTGTGGTGGTGAAAAATCAGGAGCTGCGCGAGAAAATTGCCAAGCTTCAGCCATACGCCGCCCACGCGGTTCAAGCCGCAGCGGTTATCGTGGTGGTGGGGCTGCCCAAAGCGCAGGATAAGCTTGCTTCCGGATTCTGGCCGCAGGATTGCGCCGCCGCCACCGAGAACATTCTCCTTGAGGCCGCACGCCTTGGCTACGGCACTTGCTGGTGCGGGCTTTACCCGCGCGAGCCGCGTGCAAAGAAGATGGGAGCGCTCTTGGGCATTGATGAGGAGAAGATGCCTTTTTCCATAATAACCCTCGGCGTGCCGGACGAAGCGCCCGCCATGCGCGGCAAGTATGAGGAAAAAAGGGTTACAATAATAGAATAGGAAGGTGGCCGTTATGAACAAACGAGTTCTTTTCGCCGCGCTTGCATTTTGCCTTGCGGCACTTTTCTCCGCCTGCACGGGCGCGAAAGCGCCAAAGCCCGCCGCTTATACCGGCGGAGGCAGCGAGCCAGCGCCCTATGCGGCGGCGTCTCCCGCGCAGCCCGACGCACAAAAGGAAAGCCCCGTTTTCGACATTGCCGCCAAATGGGACGCGCTGTATAAAAGCTCTCAAAGCGTGCCAAGCGACGACAGCATGATATTGCTTGAGGACGGCACGCTCCTGGTGAGCTATGCGAACGTGACATATAAAAAAGACGGGGAAAAGCTTAAAAAGCTCGTGAACGGCACGCTTATAGCCGCCGCCGACGGCGTTATTCTAGCCGTGCGCGAGGCCACGCTTTACGCCTATAATTACGATGGCGATTCATTTGACTGGAGTCTTGCTCCGCAAATAGCTCAAACGGACGCAAAGGCACTCCATGACGTGCAGCTCACGCAAGGCGGCCGCTTCGTATTCACCTGCGATGGGCAGTCCGCAACATTTGCGTGGACGCAGCTTTATAGCTGTGACATGACGGGCGAAGATCTCATTCACTATAATGCCCTCGATGCTGCTGCCAAGGCCGTGGCCGAGGATAGCGAGGCCATGCCGCTTGAATCGCTTAAAAATCCCGTTGTGGCGGGCGATACCATATATTGTAAGGTCATTTCGCAGGATATGGTGGCGCGCGCGGCTCAGATACTTACCACCGGCGAGTATGCGCTGACGGGCGCTTCGCCGGAATATACCACGGAGCGCGCCAAGGACATGGGCGATTATAACAGCGTTTTCACTATAAAGCTATCTATGGATAATTCCTCGCGTGAGTATATAGATTATCAAAGCATTGAGGGCGAGCGCCATACGCTTTTCGACGTGTGCATCAATGCGTATATGGAGCTTTTCGGCGCGGACGAGGCCGGCAATATCTATCTTCGCGAGAGCAATTATGACGATGGCAAAAAGCGGCTTTTGTGCGTTAGCCTTGCGGATAACACCTACAAAGAGTCGGATTATTATAAGGGCAGCAATCTGCGGCTCAATTTTGGCAGCATGCCCTGCGGTCAGCCCGATATTTGCGGCGAGACGATATATTTTATTGAGCCTTGGGACACAAAAGAGAGCATAGCTCATTCAATATTCTCCTGCGACCTGACTTTTGAGAATCAGACGCTCGTTATTCCCCTTGGCGACGACCATGGCGATAAATATGCCACGGCGCTTTTTGCCTGCGACGGATACATTTTTTACTCCACTGTTGAAAAGGTGGCGGACGGCGTGCGGCGCGGACGGTATCTATATGATATGCAAACAAAGCAAACCATAGATGTGACGGATATGCTGTGAATGTAGAGGCGCGGGCACCTGTAGGGGACGGTCTTGACCGTCCCGCCATAGTCGGGGTTTAACATACCGGGCGTTGGCGAGCAAGTGCGCGGGCGGGTCAATACCCGCCCGTATATACGCTAACCGCCGCTCGGTTAGCAGATAGCAAAAACAGCGACAGCTCCCTCGCCTCCCACACAAAAAGGCCGTCCCCCTTGCGGGGGGGCGGCCTTTTCATCTAAATCAAGGAGAGCCTTAGTCCATCTTGCTGAGCTTCTCGTAGTATTCGTGCCTGCCCTTGGCTTCCTTTTCAGCACGCTCAAAGAGCACTTCCGCAGTCTCGGGGAACTGCTGCTTGAGGGCGGCGTAACGCACTTCACCAAGTATGAAGTCGCGATAAGAGCCGGTGGCGGGCTTGCTGTCGAGCTGGAAGGGGTTCTTGCCCTCGGCTGCAAGGCGCGGATCGTATCTGTAAAGCTGCCAGTAACCGGCGTCAACGGCCTTCTTCTCCTCGGCCTGCGACTTGCCCATGTTTATACCATGGTTTATGCAGGGCGCGTACGCGATTATGAGCGAGGGTCCCTTATAGCTCTCGGCTTCGCTTATCGCCTTTATGAGCTGGTTCTTGTCAGCGCCCATGCAGACGGAGGCGACGTACACATAGCCATAGCTCATAGCCATGAGGCCGAGATCCTTCTTCTTGGTGCGCTTGCCGGCGGCGGCGAATTTCGCCACGGAGCCGGTGGGGGTAGCCTTGGAGGACTGTCCGCCGGTGTTTGAATAAACCTCGGTGTCCATAACGAGCACGTTTACGTCCTCGTCCATGGCAAGTACGTGATCGAGTCCGCCGTAGCCAATGTCGTAAGCCCAGCCGTCGCCGCC
>CAZUUR010000092.1:6860-7369 GCA_964622815.1 uncultured Oscillospiraceae bacterium
TATAACCTTGCGGGCGAGGGTGCATGCATCGCACGGGCAGACCTTGCCGTTTGCGAGCCATTCCTTCTCCCACTCTGTGCCGGTGAGATCAACGTCAATGCCGTCCTTGCAGGCTGCAAGAAGCTTTTCGCCCGCTTCGCGGCTGCCCTCGGCATCGTCCATACTATTAAGCCAAGCCTTACCGGCGTTCTTTATAGCGTCCTCGCAGTATTCAACGGCGATAAGCTTTTCAACTGTCTCGGCAAGCGCCTTGCGGCGATAGCTGGTGGCAAGGTTCATGCCGAAGCCGAACTCCGCGTTATCCTCAAAGAGGCTGTTTGCCCATGCAGGGCCTTGACCCTTTGCGTTTACGGTGTACGGGCAGGTGGGTGCGCTGCCGCCATAGATGCTCGAGCAGCCGGTGGCGTTTGCAACCATCATGCGGTCACCAAAGAGCTGAGTGACGAGCTTGACGTAAGGAGTCTCGCCGCAGCCTGCGCACGCGCCCGAGAACTCGAACAGCGGTTTTT
>CAZUUR010000093.1:0-7361 GCA_964622815.1 uncultured Oscillospiraceae bacterium
CTGCAGATTCATATTGAACATTGGTTTACACCTCCCTGTATTTAATGTTTAGAAATTCGCCATACTGGCTTTGTATTTGTTTTAGACCCAACACCGTTGAATCTATAAGCAATATGGCCTTTTCCGATACCGATGCGCTTAAATCCTTAGGAAGCATGCAATATAATTGCGCTTGGCTAATTTCATACGCTACATCGATATTCAACAACGTCTCAAGGCTCATTATCATTGTTTGCGTTAATGCGGAAACCGCGCTGCAAACAATATCCTCACCTTCAACGCCATACCCGGTATGACCTGTTAATTCAAGCCCCACCGGCTTTTGATTTTCAAGATAAACAATGACTTTCGTCATCTGCTTAGCCTATGCTGTTGATCTTAACAGCAGTGTAAGGCTGACGATGCCCCTGCTTCTTGCGGTAATCCTTCTTGGGCTTATACTTGAAGACGATTACCTTCTTGCCCTTGCCCTGGGATACCACTTCTGCTTTGGCGGACACACCCTCTATAACGGGCTTGCCTACCTTTACGCCGTCTTCGCCACAAAGCATGAGCACTTCAAACTCGACCTTATCGCCAATTTCCTTATCAAGCTTTTCGATTTTGATCTCGTCGCCCTGGGATACCTTGTATTGTTTTCCGCCGGTGCGTATAATAGCATACATAGTTTTTTACCTCCTCTTTCCAGTCTCGCCCATATTCGGCGTCGGTATAAAATACCGCGCTTATAAGCCGACACGGAGCGGCTCACCGAAGTAGTTTAACACAACGTGATTTCCATGTCAAACAAAGTTTGCTTAAAATAAGTATTTTTTTGCGTAATATGCATCACACTAGCATATAAAAGGAGTTATTCACAATGAGTAAAATATATACCGATCTTGCTATGGAGTCAAGAGAGCTTAATCCTAATATTAAAGGCGTTGAGGAATGCTGCGAAGAGCACGATGACATTCGCGTTACGCGCACGCAAATCATATCCAATGAGGCAATGGAGCTTTTACAAAAGCCAAAGGGCAGCTATGTAAGCATAGAAGCCCCTATTATCAGGTCATCTGTTCAATTTGAAATGCTCTCAGGTGAAATCTCAAAAGAAATAGAAGCGCTTATAGCTAAAGCGAACATTGCCAAAGACGGATCAATACTTGTTATCGGTTTGGGTAATCGCGCTATAACCCCCGATGCGTTAGGTCCCAAATGCATTGATGGTTTATTTGTTACAAGGCATATTAAGCAATATATGCCTGATGCAATATCAAAGCCTATTCGTTCGGTATGCGCTGTAACGCCGGGAGTATTGGGCGTGACCGGAGTTGAAACACTTGAGATAATTAAGGGCGTGTCAGAGCGCGTAGAGCCTAAGCTCATCATAGCCATAGATGCTTTAGCCGCACGCCGTTCATCAAGAATTGGGAACACGGTGCAAATGACAAACACCGGAATAAATCCTGGAGCGGGAATAGGCAATAACAGAGCCGGAATAAGCAGTCAAGCGCTAGGCGTTCCCGTAATAGCTATAGGAGTGCCGTTGGTTGTATACGCGGGCACAATAATAAGCGATTGTATTGATGAAAAAAACGAGGTGAAAATTCCAGAGGAGATAGAGCAGCTTATAGTTACGCCAAAAGAAATAGACGCCATGGTTGATTACATGTCAAAGCTTATAAGCGACGCGCTTAATCATGCGCTGCATAATGAATACTATGAGGAGCTAAAGAGCCTTATTGCATAATCTATTGATAAATATCATATCTTCACTATGGAGGAAACAAATATGCCTCAAAAAAATAGTGAGAATAAAACGGGAGCAAGCGTGCGCACAATTTACGGCGCATTATGCATACTTGGCATAATCGCAGGAGTTATAACTCTTTCACAGATGCATGCCGATGCGCTTCTTGCATTGCAGTTTCCAATATATGCGCCAAAAGTTAATAACAGCGCGCCGGCTCCATCACAGCAAATTATTCTTGAACAGGTCACTATAGATGACGATGTAAATAAGGATATAGTTATTGATAAAATTGTTACTGCACCCGAATATGAAAACCTGACATTGAATCAAAGCGAGCCTACCGTGCTTATTTATCATACTCATACAACCGAAGCTTACGCAAAAACAGCCCTTTATAACTACAAGGAAACGAGTCAATGGCGTACCGACGATAATAACATGAATATTGTAACCGTTGGCGAACGACTCAAAACACTGCTGGCCGAATATGGTATAGTAGCAATACACGATACAACAAATCATGAACCGCCAAAACTTGCAACCTCGTATTCGCGCTCTGTTGAAACTATGGAGAAATATAAAGCTCAATATCCTTCGATAAAACTATTTATAGATGTTCACAGAGACGCTTACGGTAATGAAGAGGCCGGCTTAAAGGATGTTGTAATACTAGATGGCAAGGAGGTTGCAAAGCTGATGTTCGTTGTCGGCACAGGCGAAGGTGCTACAGGAACGGGTTTTGGTGAAAAGCCTGACTTTCCGTCAAATTATGCCTTGGCAAAAACACTCACAAACGAACTAAAGGTATTTGACACGGAATTGGTGCGAAAGATCCGGGTTAAAACAGGCCGTTATAATCAGCATGTAACTAATCATTGCATTTTAGTTGAAGTGGGTCATAACGCAAACACGCTTGATCAGGCGCTCAACGCAGTGGAATATTTGGCTATGGCAATAGCCAACACGGCTAATGCATCGCAAATAGAGCCGCCAACAGATGAGGCGCTTGCCGTATTGCGTTTGCTTCCATAATGATATATGATTTCATCATGAAATATTTGGAGGCAGCTTATGTTTTTTCATATTAACACTAAGGACACTAGTTATATTTTAGCCACACTTGAATCCGGTCAACTTTCATGCATTTATTACGGTAAACGGCTAGTAGAGCGCGACGATTACTCGGCGTTAATGGAACGCCACGATGTTCCTTATGGAGATATGGTGTCATATTCAAAGGATTTTCGGGTTATTGGACTTGATGATATGGCTCTTGAGGCATCGTCACAGGGTCGCGGTGATTTTAGAGAACCCTCAGTAATAATTAGATATAACGATGGAAGCACCACCTCTGATTTTGTGTATGAAACATACAGCGAATTAGATAGCAAGCCATGTATTCCGGGTTTGCCTTCGGCGTATGACGATGACGGCTTATCAAAGACCTACCTTTTTGAATTGGTGGACAAGATAACCAACATGCGCTTAAAGCTCTATTACACCGCGTTTTATAATAGCAACGTTATAACAAGGCGGGTGGAAATAATAAATCAAAGCTGCGCTGGCGTTACGCTTGAGCGTGCAATGAGCATGCAGCTTGATCTGTTCACCGCTGACTTTGATTTAATCACATTTAACGGCGCGTGGGCCTGCGAAAGGCAAAAAAACGAAAAATCCCTCTGCTCAGGCATTTATGTAAACGATTCAAAGCAAGGCGCAAGCTCGTCGCGAACCAATCCGTTTATTATGCTAAAACGCAAGCACACGGATGAATTTAGCGGCGAGGCTTATGGCTTCAACCTTATATACAGCGGCAACCATTCCGAAATTGTGGAGGTTACCCACTTTGGGAAAACACGAGTTTTATCTGGAATTAACCCGCAGCTTTTTTCATGGGTGCTTGCGCCTGATGATACGTTTAGCACACCGGAAGCAGCGCTCACTTTTTCCAGCGAGGGGCTTAATGGCGTTTCAAAAAACATGCATTCGTTTATTAAACACAATATAGTGCGTGGCGAATGGAAGGCAAAGGCGCGCCCAGTGCTTGTGAATAATTGGGAGGGCACGAATATGGATTTCAATGAGCGTAAGCTTATTGAAATAGCAAAGGTTGGCAAGGACTTAGGCGCGGAGCTATTTGTAATGGACGATGGCTGGTTTGGCGCGCGCGACGACGATACAAGCAGTCTTGGCGACTGGTTTGTGAATAAAAAAAAGCTGCCCGGGGGGCTTGACGGGCTGCAAAAAAAGCTTAGCGCATTGGGACTTAGTTTTGGAATTTGGGTTGAGCCTGAAATGGTGAGCGTGAACAGCGAGCTTTATAAAGCACACTCTGATTGGGCGGTAAAAATCCCCGGAAGGCTGCCCGCCGAGGGGCGCAATCAGCTTGTGCTTGACTTAACTCGTGATGAGGTATGCGAATACATACTTGAGAAAATGAGCGAGGTGTTCTCATCTGCGGATATTTCGTATGTTAAATGGGATAACAATCGAAATTTCTCTGATTTTTATTCATTAGGCCTGCCGGCCGACAGGCAAGGCGAATTCTTTCACAGATATATGCTCGGCCTTTACGGAGTGCTTGAGAAACTCAATGAAAGATTCCCACATATCCTATTTGAGTCTTGCGCCTCCGGCGGCAATCGCTTTGATCTTGGCATGCTTTGCTATATGCCACAAATATGGACGAGCGACAACACTGACCCAATATCGCGTTTATACATTCAATGCGGCACAAGCTACGGTTACCCTCAATCGGTAATGGGTGCGCATGTAAGCGCAGCGCCGCATCAATCAACACTTAGAAATACGCCTGTTGAGACTAGATTCAATATAAGCGCGTTTGGGCTTTTGGGTTATGAAATGGATTTAACTGATATAACCCCGTTTGATAAACGCTGCATGAAAGCACAGGTTGAATATTATAAGCAGCATCGTATGTTGCTTCAATACGGTGATTTTATTAGGATCAGAACGCCGTTTGAGTCCAACAGACCGCTTCTAATGATAGTAAACGAAGATAAATCTGAAGCCATTGCTGGTTTCTTCCAGATACATGCCCAGCCTGTGCACACTCAGGATATTTTACGCCTTTGTGGCTTAGATGATAAGCTTATGTATAGAATAACGGGCCGCAAACAATATATATCAATCAAAGCATTTGGGTCACTGGTGAAGCATGTTATGCCTGTTAAGCTCAGCGGCGACGGGATACCACTCGCGCTTATAGCAAAGCGCTATATGTATGCCATGACTGATGAAGATTACCGTGCCGGAGGCGATATGCTTAATTATGCCGGCATAAAGCTCAAGCAGCAATTTGGCAGCACCGGATATACTCAGGACATAAGGGTGCTCGGTGATTTCGGCTCAAGATTGTATTATATTAAAGCGGAATAAAAACAATCAATGCAATGGGCGGCTATCAGTCCGCCCATTGCATAACTTCTCTGTAACTAAACGTAAAGCCTAAGCGCTTCTTATTTGATTCTATCTATATGCCATATATTTTCAGCATACTGCTTTATGGTTCTGTCGCTTGAGAATTTTCCGGCAGCGGCAGTATTTAAAAAGCATTTTCTTCCAAAGCTCAGACCGTTGCAATAATCCGCGTTTGCGCGAAGCTTTGCGTCCATATACGGTAAAAAGTCGAGCAGCAGATAATAATGATCAGGCTTATGCCATTGTGCGCCGAATAGAAGCGATGCGTAAAGCTCCCTAAATCCGCCTGTACCACCATCAGAAAACGTACCGTTTATAAGCGTGTCAAGCACACGCATTATTCTGGGATTTGAATCATATATAGCCTTTGGGTCATACGAATCCTTTACTCTTGCAATAGTCTCAACTGTAGCGCCGAAAATATAATTATTATCCGCTCCGGCTTGCTCAACTATTTCTATATTTGCTCCATCGTAGGTGCCGAGAGTAACCGTTCCATTGAGCATAAACTTCATATTGCCCGTGCCGCTCGCCTCTGTGCCAGCGGGAGATATTTGCTCCGAAATATCGGCTGCGGGGATAATATGCTCCGCATACGAGCAATTATAGTTTTGAACAAATACTACTCGCATAAGGTCGCGCATATCAGGGTCATTATTTATCAGCTGCGCTATCTCGTTTATGTATTTAATAACGCTCTTTGCACGCATATAACCGGGAGCCGACTTCGCGCCGAAAATAAATGCTGTCGGCGTAAAGTTTTTCAGCGTGCCGTCCTTTATCGAGTAATAAATATCAAGTATTGAAAATGCGTTTAGCAGCTGCCGTTTATATTCATGCATGCGCTTGGCCTGCACATCAAATATGAAATCAGTTGGCAGCTCAATGCCTTCATGCTGCTTAATATACTTGGCAAGCTGACGCTTCTTAATATGCTTTATCTCATTAAAGCACCTTATGCTATCCTCATCAATGTAATTTCTAATGAGGCTTAACTGGTTGAGGTCTGTAAGATACTCATTGCCTATCTTTTCGGATATGAGTGAGGCTAGCTCCGGGTTGCACAGGCCAAGCCAGCGTCTTTGTGTTATTCCATTGGTTTTATTTTGAAATTTGTCAGGATATATGCTATACCAATCACGGAAGATATTGTTTTTTAGTATCTCGGTGTGTATTTTAGCAACGCCGTTAGTGCAGCTTGTCATATATACAGCAAGCCTTGCCATGTGAATAGTGTTATCCGCAACTAGCTGCATATTAGCAAGCTGGGCGTCACTTACGCCAAGCGCTGACAGCTCACAGTTCAACTTATCGTTTATTTTGAGCACTATAGCACCGACATCGGGAATTACGCTGTTAAACAACGCCAGCTCCCATTTTTCAAGCGCTTCGCTCATAATGGTATGGTTTGTATAGCCAAAGGTTTGCTTTGTTATGCCAAATGCGCTGTCAAAATCCAAGCCTTCAAGCATAAGCAATCTGATAAGCTCAGGAACAGACACCGTAGGGTGCGTATCATTGAGCTGTATGGCGCACCAATCTGCAAAATGCATAAAATCGTTTGAATGCAGTCTTTTATATCTGCGCAATATATCCTGCAATGACGCGCTCGATAGAAGATACTGCTGTTTTAAGCGCAAGCGTTTGCCGGCATAGGTGCTGTCGTTGGGGTAAAGCACTCTTGTTATATCCTCTACCGAGTTTTTTTCAAGTACGGATAGGTCATATTTTTGTTCGTTAAAAAGCGCAAAATCAAATTCCTGCAAGGGCTCGCTCTGCCAAAGCCTGAGTGTGCCAACGTTTTGCGTTTCATAGCCAATAACGGGCATGTCATAAGGCACTGCAAGCACGCTTTGATCGGCGAAAACCACCGTCACGGCGTGGTCGTCGCGTCTTTTGCCCCAAGGGTCGCCAAATTTTGACCAATCGTCAGGCTTTTCCACCTGAAAACCGTTTTCAAACGTCTGTTTAAAAAGGCCGAATTTATAGCGCAAGCCATAGCCGTCAATAGGCAGATCCAAAGTGGCCGCACTATCTAAAAAGCATGCCGCCAAACGGCCAAGTCCGCCGTTGCCAAGCGCGGCGTCCTCTATGTCCTCAAGCATGTTTATATCGATGCCCTTTTCCTCAAGCAAAGAACGCACCGTGGGAAGTATGCCCAAGCAATAGAGATTATTAAATATCA
>CAZUUR010000094.1:0-7329 GCA_964622815.1 uncultured Oscillospiraceae bacterium
CTCCGCGCTGTCCGCCGCGTCCATTATGATAATAAGCTCGCCATAGCTTTTTTTCGCGCACGAATAGCGGAATGTGCCTATGCTGCCCTGCGGCGCACGCGAGGCCGCGATTTTGCTAATAACGCCTGATATATCGGTCTTGCTTGATGAAGCGCTGTCGCTCAAAGGTGATATTTCAATTACTTCGCCGGATAAATTAAGCTTCACGGCGTAGATGGGGTTGAGCATTGCCGATGGCGAATCGCCGCCGCGAAAGCCGAATATCTCACGCGGCATCTCGCCGTTTGGTGGGGCTTGGTTTGGCGTGAGGGTGCCATCGCCCTGTGCAAGCACGTTTAAAAAAGGCTGCGTTTGCCTTTGCCCTATGCGCGTAAAGGATATATTGAGCGCCGCGATTATCGCCGCGAAAACGAAAAAAAGTATCCCCATTGTAGTCAAAACGAATTTACGGCGCAGCTTTTTAATCATTTTAATAACCATGGCTTTCGCTTGCGAAAGCTCCCTTTCATTGGAGTTGGGATTTGCTTAATATCCGCATTCGGCACACAAAGCGTTAGTTTGATGCCTTACCCGTCTCAAGTGAATACCCGACGCCCCGCGTCGCTTTTATCTGCACGCTGGAACGCAAATGCGCAAGCTTTTTGCGAAGAAATGAAACGTATACTTCAACGCTGTTGTATTCGGTCGAATCGTCCGGCCCCCAAACTTTTTCACAGAGTATATCCTTTGTTACTATTTGATTTTGATTGATTAAAAGACATTCCATAAGGTCGTATTCCTTGCGCCCAAGCTTTATTCCAGCGCTCTCGCTGCACAATTCCTGTGTGCGCATGGAAAGTCGTATATCACCAAACTCAAGATCCTTTTCAACGTATTCGCTGCGCCTTCTTGTGAGCGCCCGAACCCGCGCGAGAAACTCGCCTGCGTCAAAGGGCTTTGTGATGTAATCGTCGGCACCGCAGTCAAGTCCCTTTATTTTATCGTCCACCTCGGATTTAGCCGTGAGCAAAAGCACCGGAACGGCGCATTTTTCATTGCGCAAGCGTCTTAAAACGTCGAGGCCGTTGAGCTTGGGCAGCATTATGTCAAGAAGCACAGCATCATATATGCCGCTTTGCGCGTAATCGAGGCCGCTTTGCCCGTCATACACGGCGTCCGCACAGTAGCCCTGATTTTCAAGCAGCGCCTTTAATCCATCGGCAAGCCCCTTTTCATCTTCAACAATAAGCAGCCTCATGTGCATTCTCCATAGCTTTTTCTTTTTATTATACTATATCAGCTTGAACGTATATTGAAAAATTCAATATTTCTTCAAGCAAGGCGGGTTATATTTGTGCCCGAAAGAAAGCGAGGTGGTTTTGATGGCGCAATACAGGCATGAATACAAGCACCTGTTGAGCTTGGCGGATTATTATGCGCTGAAAATGCGTCTTGATGCCATAATGCAGCGCGATGCTCACGCGGGGGCGACTGGCGAATATCAGATACGCAGCCTGTATTTTGATAATTATTTTGATAAGGCGCTCAATGAAAAGATAGATGGCGTGAACGATCGTGAAAAATTTAGGCTTCGCCTGTATAACGGCGATAGGAATACTGTGTTTCTTGAAAAAAAGAGCAAGCGCGAAGGCCTTTCAATGAAAAGGCAGGCGCGCATTACGCCGGAGGCGGCGGAAAAGCTCATCGCCGGCGACATAGCGTGGATGCGTCTTGACGGGCGCGACCTGGTGCTGGAGCTTTATGCCAAGCTTGAAAGTCAACTTTTGCGGCCGAAGGTAATTGTCGATTACACGCGCGAGCCATACACCTTTCCTGCGGGCAACGTTCGTGTCACTATAGACAGGGATATTCGCACAGGCATAAAATGCACGGACTTTTTTAAGGATATATCCACCGTCAGCGCAAGCGGCGAAATTATTCTTGAGATCAAGTACGATGAATATCTGCCGGATATAGTTAAAATGGCCGTGCAGCTTGGTGAACGCAATGCGACGGCGTTTTCAAAATATGCTGCTTGCAGAATTTACGGATAAACAATTATTGATAAAGGAGAAAATTTATGAACTTTGGAGACATTTTTAACTCAGATTTCCTCGAAAACATTACCTCGGTAACGCTCGTGGATATGGTGATCGCGCTTGCGCTCGCATTTGCGATAGGGCTTTTGATTTTTTATGTACATAAACGGACGTTTAGGGGCGTTATGTATTCATCGGGCTTTGGTGTAACGCTTATCGCGCTTACAATGATTTCAACCTTTGTTATCCTTGCTGTAACCAGCAATGTTGTGCTTTCGCTGGGCATGGTGGGCGCGCTCTCCATAGTGCGTTTCCGCACGGCGATAAAGGAGCCGCTCGATATAGCCTTCCTTTTCTGGGCAATAGCGGCAGGCATAGTTATAGCGGCGGGCATGATACCGCTGGCGGTGTTCGGCAGCGTTGTAATAGCCGTTGTGCTGGTGGTATTCGTTAATCGCAAGGATAGGAGCATACCTTATATACTCGTTGTCAGCTGCGCTGATATGGAGGCCGAAAAGACCGTGGATAAAGCTATGGGCGAATTTGCTTCCAAGCATGTATTAAAGAGTAAGTCTGTTTCTGCAAACGGTATAGAGCTTAATATAGAGCTTCGTCTAAAAAGTGCGGATACCACTTTTGTAAATCAGCTCGCTGAGGCGAAAGGCATTTTAAACGCGGTACTCGTGAGCTATAACGGAGATTATATGAGCTAAGGAGTAGCAAATGATAGATAAAAAGAGCGTAGGCAAATTTTGCATAATAGCGATTTTTGTTGCTATGGCGCTCACTGCCGCGCTGATATATTTCAAGTTTAACTCTGGTGGCAGCACTAAAAAGACCATGGCGTATGAGAGCACTCTGTTTGATACGAGCTATGTGCACAGTATAGACATAGTTATAAACAGCTCCGATTGGCAGGATATGCTGGATAATGCCAATGCCGAGGAATATCATGTGTGCGATGCGGTTATAGATGGCAAGAGCTTTCAAAACGTGGCTATCCGCACAAAGGGCAACTCCTCGCTCTCAAGCGTATCGCAGATGGATTCGCACAGATATAGCTTCAAAATCGAGTTCGACCATTACTCTAGCGGTAAAACCTGCTATGGCCTTGATAAGCTCAGCCTCAACAACATTATTTCGGACAGTACATATATGAAGGATTATCTGTGCTATACGCTCATGCGCGAGGCGGGCGCACTCGCTCCGCTCTCAAGCTTTATAAGCGTTAAGATAAACGGCGAGGATTTCGGGCTGTATCTTGCCGTTGAGGGTGTTGAGGAGGCATTTTGCGAGCGAAATTTCTTCGGCGGCGATGGTGAGCTGTATAAACCGGATTCTATGGATATAAATGATAAGGTGGCCGATTTCGATCCCACGGAGCTTACGTCGTTATTTGGTGATTTTTCAATGGACGGCGCTATGCAGCCGCCGGAGTTTTCGGGTAAAGCAACCGCTACTGATGTGCAGCAGCCTGATTTTATGGGCGGAGCGGCGTTCCCAACAGCCACGGATATGCAGCCGCCTGATTTTGCAAATAAAGGAGACATGGGAGGCGGAGGCAAAATGTTTGGCATGGGCAGCAGTTCCGACGTAGCGCTTAAATATATAGACGACGCCACCTCAAGCTATGAAAACATATTCGATAACGCCGTTTTTGATGTGACGGACGCTGATAAAAAGCGTCTTATCGCCTCGATAAAGCAGCTCAACGAAGGCACTGAGCTTGAAAATGTTGTGGATATTGATGAGGTATTAAGCTATTTCATCGTGCAGACCTTCGTTTGCAATGGCGATGGCTATACAGGGAGTCTTGTGCATAATTACTATCTTTATGAGCAGCAAGGCGTCATGAGCATGATAGCGTGGGATTATAATCTCGCATTCGGCGGTATGGAGGGAGGAGGGTTTTCCACGGGCGAAACAACTGTGGATCAGGCGACAAAATGCATAAATTCGCCTATAGATACGCCAGTTTCATCGGGAAGCATGGAGGATAGACCAATGCTAAACAGCCTTTTGAAGGAATATCTTGAAAGGTATCATGAGCTGTACAACGAGTTTATTTTCACCATGTTTGAATCAGGCCGCGTGGCTGAGCTTATCGAATCCACACGCGCCCTCATAAGCGATTATGTGAAAAACGATAAAACGGCGTTTTATTCTTACGATGAATTTATCACCGCCGTTGATACGCTTAAAACCTTCTGTACGCTCCGTGCGCAAAGCATACGCGGCCAACTAAGCGGCGATTATCCTATAACCTCGTCGGCGCAGACATACGAAAGCGGCACTTATGTTGATGCGAGCTCGATAAGCATTAGCGATATGGGAGGGCAGAACATGGGCGGCGGTCATGGCGGAGACAATCGCGGTGATGAAAATGCAGACGCGCAGGATAATAATTCTGGCATGCCGCAAGCACCCTTGGGAGGCGGAAACGGTGAGCGTCGCGCTTTTTCTATGACCGACGCAAGACCAAACGGGCAAAATCAACGCTTTGACATGCCCGGAAGCGAGCGACAGAGTGTGGAATGGGTTTATTATCTGATAGGCTGCGCTGTGCTGCTCGCGGCAGGTGTAATTTTCGTTAAGCTTTTCAGAAGAACGCGGTGAAACAAAACAGGTAAACATGCGGTATAGCATACATTCCCAATGTGTGCTATACTTTTTTTATCTTATATGAGGTGACTTATGTCCGTTGAAAAGGTGAAAGCTTATTTTAAGTCGATAGGCGTGGATAAAACTATTATTGAGCCGGAAATGTCGAGCGCAACAGTTGAGCTTGCTGCCCGGGCACTTGGCTGCGAGGCAGCGCGTATAGCAAAGACGCTTTCCTTCTATGTGAGCGGCAAACCGATATTGATAGTAACGGCCGGCGATGTTAAGGTGGATAACCATAAGTTTCGCGAGCAGTTTCACGAAAAGGCGCACATGATACCTTCTTGTGAGGTGGAACAGACCGTTGGCCATGCGCCGGGGGGCGTATGCCCATTTGCTTTAAACGACGGAGTTAAAACATATCTTGATTCCTCACTAAAACGCTTTAAAACCGTGTTTCCGGCAGCGGGCAGCGGCAACAGTGCGGTGGAGTTCAGCTTAGACGAGCTTTTCGTCTGCGCGAAAAGCCTCGCGTGGATAGATGTGTGCAAATCAAAGGAGGAGAACGCGAATGTATAGCGGCGTTATAATTAAAGAAAGCATAAGCGATGAAAATATATTTGACTTTGTTAAAATAGACCGCGCCGAGCTGTGGCGCACAAAGGATATTCCAAAGTATTGGACGGGGGTTTTCTTTACTTCGGACGTGCCGGATTTTCCGGATAGACTTTCAAAGGTGCTCACTGGCAACTGGTATGTTGATATGAAGGACGGAAACGTGAAAATACTAGCTTTTAAAAATAAGGTCATGCGTTATACTATAGGCGACTGCGATGGTAAGCGCGCCGTTGAGGATTATTGCGCTTCAATAGGCATACCAAAGAGTCAGATGGATTGGAGCGAATAAATTTTTCTTGACTTATCAGCATCATACTGTATAATGACATAGGTGTAAAGCAAATTAGCTTTACATGCATCATTGAACGAGGCGAAGTATGGACGATCATTTTGAACTCAACAGGCTCCTTGACTGCTACGGCGCACTTTTAACCGAGCGCAAGCGTAATCTTTTGGAGCAGTACGTTCAGGAGGATTGCTCGCTTTTTGAGATAGCCGAGCGTGAAAATATATCGCGTCAGGCCGTACATGACGCTGTGATGAGCGCCAAGGAGCAGTTAGCGGGGTATGAAGCCGCAATAAAGTCGGTGAAAACGAGCGACAAGTTGCTTTTGGGCTTAACTGAGCTTGAGACGCTCGTTGGTGATAATGCTCTGGCAAGGGGAAAAATAGCTGAACTAAAGGATATTTGCGAGGAAATTTATGGCATTTGAGGGCTTAGCGTCCAAACTGCAAAATGTATTTAAAAAGCTTTCGGGCAAGGGCAAGCTTTCCGAGAAAGACGTGAAGGAAGCCATGCGCGAGGTTAAACTCGCTTTGCTTGAGGCCGACGTTAATTTCCTTGTGGTAAAGGATTTTATCAGTAAGATCACAGAGCGTGCCGTGGGCAGTGAAGTGCTTGAAAGCCTTACTCCGGGCCAGCAGGTGATAAAAATAGTCAATGAAGAAATGACGGCGCTTATGGGCGGATCAAACGCCAAGATAGAGTTTGGTTCAAGCACGCCGTCTGTAATATTGCTCGCGGGTCTTCAAGGCGCTGGCAAGACCACAATGGCGGGAAAGCTTGCACTTTATTTATCAAAGCAGTATGGCAAGAAACCACTACTTGTAGCGTGCGATGTCTATCGTCCGGCGGCAGTGAAGCAGCTGCAGGTGGTTGGCGAAAAGGTTCAAACGCCGGTGTTCGAGCGCGGCCAGAGCGACCCTGTTGAAACAGCTAAGTTAGCTATAGCCTATGCACAGAAAAACCTGCTAGATTTAGTCATAGTCGATACGGCGGGTCGATTGCATATAGATGGCGACATGATGGACGAGATAGCTGCGATAAAAGCGGCGGTGAAGCCATCGGAAATCCTTCTCACCGTTGATGCGATGACTGGTCAGGACGCTGTTAACGTTGCAAAGGCTTTTAATGAAAAGCTTGAGATAACCGGCGTCATAGTAACCAAGCTCGACGGCGATACCCGCGGCGGCGCGGCGCTTTCGGTGCGCGCGGTAACGGGCAAGCCCATTAAATTCTCCGGCATAGGCGAAAAGCTTGCCGATATAGAGCCGTTTCACCCGGAACGCATGGCCTCTCGCATACTGGGCATGGGCGATATGCTCACCCTCATCGAAAAAGCGCAGACCGCGTTCGACGATAAAAAGGCCAAGGAGCTTGAACAGCGCATAAGAAACGATGAGTTCACGCTTGACGATTTCCTTGAGCAATTTGAGCAAATGAAGAATATGGGTTCTATGGAGGATATTCTTTCCATGATTCCCGGTATGAACACTGCCAAGATGGGCGACATTCAGATAGACCCTAAGCAGACCGCGCACATGGAAGCCATAATAAAGGCCATGACTAAGGCCGAACGCCGTCGTCCTGATATATTGAACGCCTCAAGGCGCAAGCGTATCGCGGCGGGCAGCGGCACGACCATACAGGAGGTCAATAGGCTAATAAATCAATACGATTCTACGCGCAAACTCATGAAGCAGTTTTCAGGCGGCATGAAGCGGCGCAAGGGCAGAGGCGGCAGGGGAGGATTCCCTTTCAAATTCTGACGATCGCGTAAGCCCGTTAAAGGGATAGCGTTGTCGATAAATT
>CAZUUR010000095.1:0-7181 GCA_964622815.1 uncultured Oscillospiraceae bacterium
TTGGCAAATCGGGCAGCGGCAAGACCACGATGCTCTCCATGCTCGCTGGGCTTGACCTGCCCACCGAAGGCTCTGTAACGCTAAACGGCATATCCACCGCCGCAATAGACCGCGACCGCTATCGCCGTGAGGACGTGGCGGTAATATATCAGGGCTTCAACTTATTCCCGCTGCTCACGGTTATGGAAAACGTGATGTATCCAATGGAGCTTCAAAGCAAGGAAAAGCGCGCTGCACTTGAAAAGGCCAAGGAAATGCTTTCGCTGGTAGGGCTCACCTCCGCCGTTTACAAGCGCTATCCGTCCATGCTTTCAGGCGGCGAGCAGCAGCGTGTGGCGATAGCTCGCGCTCTGGCGACCGGCGCTAACATAATTCTTGCGGACGAGCCCACTGGCAATCTCGATGTTGAAAACAGCAAAAATGTTATGGATATGCTCGTAAACCTCTCGCATACTTTAAACTGCTGCGTTATAATAGTAACGCACGATATGGCTATCGCCGAGTTGGCGGACGTTAAGCTCCGCATGCGCGACGGCGCCATAATTAAAGCTGACGGAGAGTTGGAGGATTAAATGCATCACGCGCTTGACGCCATAATTACCGTATCCGACGTCATTACCACAGAGCAAACGATACGGACGGCTTATGGCTCAACAAAGATATATATTCACACGCCCGCGGCTAAGGTCGCGGGCGCAAGCTTGAAGCCGCCGCTCATAGTAAATATGCACGGCGGCGGCTTTAAGCAGCCGTATATGGAGCGTGACAGCATATTTTGCCGCTTTCTGGCCAAAGCCTCCGGCTGCATTATTTTCGATATTGACTATGTTTTAGCGCCTGAACACCCTTTCCCCCAAGGATTAAACGAAAGCTATCAGGCGGCGCATTACGCATATTTACATGCAAACAAGCTGGGCGCGGACGGCACTAAGCTAGTGCTTCTAGGCCATAGCTCCGGCGGCAACTTTGCAGCAGTCATGGCGCGCAGAGCCGCCAATACCGGCGATTTCCCAGTTGCGCTGCAAATTCTTGATTATCCGCCTATGGACATATTCACAGATCCCGCTTTAAAATTTATGCCATACAGCCTGCCCGTAGAGCTTATGCGCGAATTTGACGAGGCGTATATTCCCGATGTGCAAATGCGCAAAAACCCCGATGCTTCCCCGCTTTACGCGCCCGAAAGCGCGCTTAATGGCTTGCCGCCCGCGCTCATAATCGCGTGCGGGCTAGACTGCCTTGCAAAAGAAGCGCTCGACTATGGCGATAAGCTTCGCCGCGCGGGTGTAAGCGTTGAAAGCGTGCTGATTGAAAAGGCCTTGCATGGCGCGACGGTGAATTTCCGTTACGGCTGGAGCAAGGCCGTCAACGCCATACTCGCCGCTATCGGCAAGCTTTGGGGGCGCGAGTATCCCATTTTCACCGAGGAGACGGCCGCCGAAGTTAGCGCATCATGCCGCAAGGAGCGTTTATAGTGGCGCGTTATTTTATAAAGCGCATACTTCTATTGATACCGGTGCTATTGGGCGTTATGCTGATAGTTTTCTTTCTTTTGACGCTCGCTCCCACGGACCCTGCGGCGCTCGCTTTGGGCGTTGGCGCTACCGATGCGGACAGGCACTCGTGGCGCGAGGAAAAAGGGCTAAACGATTCGTTTATTATCCAATATTTAAGATATTGCAAGGGCATTTTTACATTTGATTTCGGCAGATCATATTTTACCAACCGATCCATAGGGGACGAGCTGGCCTCGCGCCTTCCAAACACCGCGCTTCTATCGCTTTTCGCGCTGTGCGTGGGCGAAGCCGTTGGCATACCCATAGGCGTTTATTCGGCGGTTAGGCAATACTCGCTCGCGGATAATCTATTTATGGTGCTCGCAATGATAGGCATTTCCATGCCGGGTTTTTGGTCCGGCATTATATTATCTTATGTTTTCGCGCTAAAGCTTGGCATACTGCCGCCTTCCGGGTTTTACGGCGCACAGTATTTCATATTGCCCACCGTTACTCTCGCGCTCGGCGGTATTGCGAACGCCGCGCGCATGACCCGCTCAAGCATGCTTGATATAATTAGGCAGGATTTCATCACTACGCTCCGCGCAAAGGGCGTTAGCGAGCGCACGGTTATATGGAAGCACGCATTTAAAAATTCGCTCATAACCATTTTAACGCAGGCGGGCATAGGCGCGTGCACAATGATAGGCGGCGCTATTATAGTTGAAACGGTGTTCTCAGTGCCTGGCATAGGCACTTATATGATAAACTCAATTAAGCTTTCGGACTACCCCGCCGTTTTGGGCTGCGTAGCGGTTGTTGCGCTGCTTGTGAGCTTGATACTTATTATCGTTGACTTGCTTTACGCCGTGGCCGACCCGCGCATACGCGCGAAGTATGCGAGCCGCCGAATAAAGGGAGGCGACGCATGAGAAGGGATTGTTTCTGCACTGTTTTTAGTGCATCTAAATTTAGCGCTCGCACCATAATTGGTGCAGTAATGCTATCGGTGCTTATATTGGCTTCTCTGCTCGCGCCGGTGCTTGCGCCGGAGGGATACGACGCGCAGAACGTTAATAAGGCGTTTATCGCTCCGTTTACAAGCCCCGAGCACATACTGGGCACTGATAATCTTGGGCGCGATCTTTGCGCGCGGCTGATGTACGGCGCGCGAATATCGCTCAAGCTCGGGGTAATATCGGCGGCAATATCCATGGTGATAGGTGTGCTTGTAGGCGCTACGGCGGGCTATTTCAGCTCGCTTGCGGACGAAATATTTATGCGCGTGATGGATATATTCCAGTGTATACCAAGCATGCTTCTCGCCATAGCCATAGCCGCCGTGCTCGGCACGGGCATAAGCAACACCACCCTCGCCATAGGCATAGCGGGGATACCGGCGTTTGCGCGGCTCGCAAGGGCGAGCGTGCTGACGATAAGGCGAAGCGAATATTTTGAGGCGGCCAAACTCGCGGGCGCGTCGGACTTGAGGATAATTATCACGCATGTGCTGCCAAATATCATTTCACCCATACTCGTGCAGGCCTCGCTGAGCATGGCGAGCGCAATACTCGTGGCGGCGTCGCTTAGCTTTATAGGGCTTGGTGCGCAGCCGCCAACGCCTGAATGGGGCGCAATGATTGCATCGGGGCGCGAATTTATTTTAAGCCACGGCTATCTAGTAACCATACCCGGCCTCACAATAATGGCCGCAGTAGTGGCTTTTAACCTTATTGGCGACGGCATACGCGACGCGCTAGATCCGCGTTTCAAATCGGGTCATGCACCAAAAAGGAGGCATGCCAAGTGAGTGAGCTTTTATATGTAAACGAGCTAAGCGTTAGCTATTATAACGGCTCAAGCGAGGCTAGAGCGCTGAGGAACATATCCTTCACAGTTAAGCGCGGCGAGACGCTGGGACTAGTTGGAGAAACTGGCGCTGGCAAGACCACGCTTGCAAAGAGCATACTGCGCCTTATTGAGCCTTCAAGCATTAAATCGGGCGAGCTTATCTTTGGCGGGAGCGATATACTAAAGCTCGATAAAAAGGCACTTTTGCGCCTTCGGGGCGGCGAGATAGCGCTGATACCGCAGGATCCCATGAGCGCGCTAGACCCTGTGTTCACAATAGGCGATCAGGTGAGCGAAGCGATACTGGCGCATGAAAAGCTTAACAAGAGCGAGGCGCGCGAGCGTGCGGCGACAATGCTTGAAACCGTTGGTATACCGCGCGACAGATTTTATGATTACCCGCACCAGTTTTCCGGCGGCATGAAGCAGCGCGTGGTGATAGCGATGGCGATAGCCTGCTCCCCCGCCCCTTCGCTCCTGCTCGCTGACGAGCCGACCACCGCGCTCGACGTAACAATACAGGCGCAGGTGCTAAGGCTGATAAATAACTTGAAATCACAATACAATATGAGCATGCTGCTCATAACGCACGATCTTGGCGTGGTGGCAAAATGCGCCGATCGCGTGGCTATTATGTACGCAGGCGAAATAGTGGAGCTTGGCGATAAGCGGGCGATTTTCACTCAAGCGCTGCATCCGTATACGCGCGGACTTTTCGCATCGCTGCCGACGCTTGGCGCAAGCAAGACGCGGCTTACGCCCATACCCGGCTCGCCGCCCAACCCGACGCGCTTAATAAGCGGCTGCGCTTTCGCGCCGAGGTGTGCTTTGAGCGCGGACTGCCCATACAAAAGCGCCGCCGCGCCGCTTATAGAAGCGAAGGACGGTCACTTTACGCGCTGCGCGAGGGGGATAAAATGAAGCCGCTTATCGAGGCAAAAAATATATCAAAATATTTTGATACGGGTCACGGCCTTCTGCACGCCGTAGACAACGTAAGCTTTACAATAGAAAAGGGCAAAACGCTAGGCGTGGTGGGTGAATCCGGCTGCGGCAAGTCCACGTTAGCACGAATAATATCGCGCTTGCTAAATCAGGACAAAGGCAGTATCATATTCGACAGTGTGCCTATCGACTCAAACGCAAAAAAAGCGCCGCGCGGGGAAATACAGATGATTTTTCAAGACCCTTTTTCCTCACTCGACCCTAAAAAAAATGTGCGTTGGGCCATAGCCGAGCCGTTAAGGCTTATCCGCAAGCTAAAGGGCAAGGCGCTTGAAGCCGAGGTGCTTAGCATAATGCGTGCGGCGGGGCTTGACGAAAGGCTCAAAAGCGCCTATCCTCACGAGCTTGACGGCGGCAGGCGGCAGCGCATAGGCATTGCGCGCGCGCTTGCCACAGAGCCGAAATTCATCGTGTGCGACGAGCCTGTCTCCGCGCTCGACGTATCCATACGCGCGCAGATATTGAACCTCATGCTCGATTTGCAGCGCGAGCATGGCCTTACATATATGTTCATCTCGCACGATCTCACCGTGGTGCGCTACATGTGCGATGATGTGATGGTGATGTATTTAGGCGAGGTTGTGGAAAAGTGCAGCGCGGACGAGCTGTTTACTTTGCCGCTGCACCCATACACCAAGGCGCTCATTGCGTCCGAGCTGACGCTTGAGCTAAGCGAATTTGCCGCGCTTGAGGGTGAGCCGGTGTCGCCCATAGACCCGGGCGAGGAGTGCCGCTTTATTGCACGCTGCCCGCATTCTTGTGAGGAGTGCCGCAAAAAGCAAGAGCTTATAAACGTTAATAACGCTCGCGCAGAGCATCTTGTAAGATGCCGCCTAGCGACAAAACAAGGAGAAAAGTTGTGAAATCAAACCGTACCGCCGTACTCGTTGCGGCAATCCTGTTATTCATCACCGTCATTGCGGGCTGTGCGGCCACCGCGCCGCAGGGGGGCGCGAAGGATACGCTCGTCGTGGCTAATCAGACCGATCCTGAAACGCTCGCGCCATTCGTTGACACCGTTTATGACCGTGACAGGATAACCTCCACAATTTATGAAACGCTCATGCTCTTAAAGCAAGACGGCACTTATGAGCCGGTTCTCGCCACTAGCTGGGAATGGCGCGACGATACGCATGTGGTGTTTCACCTGCGCGAAAACGTCAAGTTCCATAATGGCAGCGATTTTACCGCCGAGGACGTGCTTTTCAGCGTCAAGACCGCGCTTGAAAGCCCCACGAAGGACATATATGCCGTTATCGACCTTGCCAACTGCTCAGTTGAGGATAATTATACCTTTGTGCTCGCGCTTACCAGGCCGGATAGCGTTATTCTCTCGCGCTTTGGCTCAACGGCGTATCTTTCCATGCTCGATAAGGACACCTGCGAGGCCGCTCCTGACAAGATGAGCATCGCGCCCATAGGCACAGGACCATATAAATTCGTATCGTGGGTGGTTGGCGACTGTGTTACCGTTGAGCGTTTTGGCGGCTACTGGGGCGAAGCGCCCAAGATAAGAACAATAGTTTACCGCAAGGTGGCGGAAGCCTCGCAGCGCGTTATAGAGCTGCAAACGGGCAGCGTTGATTTCGCCTATGGCATACCCGCCTCAAGCGCGGAGCTAATAAGCAATGACGAGAGCTTGCAGCTTTTAAATAGAAGCGGCCTGCTCGTAACGAGCATATATTTTAACGCCACTGAGGGTAAGCCGCTCGCAAACGTTGATCTGCGCCGCGCCATAGCCCACGCCATTGATTTTGACGCGCTGCTCGCGGGCGCTGCACAGGGTTCGGGCGGTATACCCAAGTCCTTCGCCTCCGGCGCGGCGGCTTTCGCTGACGCGATAGCCATAGACGGCGTATGGGCGGAGCACGACATAGCACTTGCAAAGGAGCTTATGGCGAGCGCCGGTTACCCGGACGGTCTGACGCTTGAAATTTGCCTCAATGCGGACAATGCCTTTCACATTGCCTCAGTTGAAATGATTGCAAATCAATTAAAAGAAATAGGCATAACGCTAACTATTAAGCCATCAAGCCTTGGGCCGCTTATAAGCTATGTTGTGGATACGTCAAACCCGTGGGATATGTCCCTTTTCAATAACGGTGAAGCATCGGCACTGTTGCAGGCGTCGCGTTTTGATAAGGATCAGTGCCCATTCCTCACGCCTCATACCGATGATATGCAGGCGATATGCGATAGGCTTTGGGCTTGCACAGACGATGCGGAGATAAGCTCCATATTAAAGGAGCTAAACCTTTACGTTCAGCAAAACATGATAATAATTCCGCTCTACGAAGCCGCCTCCATAGACGGCGCAAGCGCCAAGCTCGCAGGGTTTGAGCCTAACGCCATGAGCTACAGGCTTGAAAAAATGTATTACGGGCAGTAAGCCGCGCGATTATGTGAAGCATCTTACGGAGGCTGATGAAAAAATCCGCCTCCGTATTTTTATTACGGCTTGACATTATCGGGCGAATGCGCTAAAATAATCGAGCGTGATAAAAAACGCCCAAAATGTTTGCGCCCATAGCTCAGCGGATAGAGTGCCCGGCTACGAACCGGTAGGTCGAGAGTTCAAATCTCCCTGGGCGCGCCAAGCAAAAAATACCGTCCTCTAAAGAGGGCGGTATTTTGCGATAAAGGAGCGTTAACGGCCTGTTGGCAGAGATGAATAATTGGATTAAGAGCAAGTGATATGCTATAATTGTGAAAACTTACTATAATGAGGAGAATTAAGTGAACATTACTATAGAAAATCTACAATCATATCTGCTCGAACGCTACGGCAGCTGGGCAACCGAGCAAGGGCTTTTTATGAAACTAGCAGAG
>CAZUUR010000096.1:0-7171 GCA_964622815.1 uncultured Oscillospiraceae bacterium
CTCATAAAGCGGCGCGCACTTTGAAAGATACCGCACAACATGAGGCGGTATGTGCAGCACTCGCGGCAAATCAAACGGTACGACCTCCAAAGCTGCGTTGACCGAGCCATGAAGCGTAACGGTCTTAGCGTGCAGATCAACGTCTTTCCATTTGAGCGCCGTAACCTCCATGAGCATGAGACCTATGTGCAGGCACAGGTACGCCGCCACCTTGCGCGGCTCAACGTCCTCTGTCAAACTGCTCTCTATTAACTTCACTTGTTGTTCGGTGAGCATCAAATATTTCCTTATTGTGTTGTGATATGTCAATTACCCCTTCAAGGGCACGCCTCCGGCGATCGACGCAAAATGCCTCAACTGCCAAAGCGTATATTCGCCGCCGTTTCCTCAGCCGGCAATGGCCGGTCAGAGGGCGTAGGGTTTCATAAAAAACACGGTTAAACCGTTGCGCTCCTCGGCAAGCAAAGCGTTTTTCTTACTAGCCGTGAAAGAAACCGATGTGCAATTACATTTTCAGCATGGTAACCGAACATCTTTATTGAAAGTATATCAAAATACGATGTGAATTGCAATATGTAACTGTTGATTCAGCGCATTTCTTTTTAAATTCCAGTGTGTATGTATCATGTATCAATGTTTTGCATAATTTTTATGTAACTTCCCCCAATCCAGATATGCGTCCTATTCTCTTATACCCTCCATTTATACCAAATTTCAATGTTGCCTAATCTATCAACAACTATTCTTTCAATAAGCGAGTTAACGTCACTTTTTTCGAGCTGTGCGAGCTCGTTGATGTTAACGAAGCGCTTGACCCAGCTCATGCTTTTTTGTCCTTCTTTGCGCCCTTTTTCGCACGCTGAGATTATATTATCCAAATCGTTCTTCTTGTTGAGATAATCGTTCTTTTCTAGCGCTCCGCTTTTATATTTTTCGTAAGCTCTCTGTTTTTCCGAATACAAACCATTTATCTTGCTCGCAAGCTCCTTACGTTTTTTCTGCTCGGCTATTGCATTTTCGCTTTCCGCTCGCGCACACATTTCCTTGATATTTACGGTTTGTTTAAGCTGTGCGTTTATATCCCGCAATACTATTTCATAAAGCGTTTCCTGCGAGATATGTTGTGAGCCGCATGCGGCCGGTCCGCATGTTCTATAGCGCCTGCAAAAGTATACAGATTTACCATGCGAGTTCACCGGCATCATTTTACCGCCGCATTGCGCGCAGTATACAATGCCTGAAAACAGCGCGGTCGAATTAGACGAACGCCTATAGCTTGCCCGTTTGTTTTCCGCTAGCTTATTTTTTACAGCCAGCCATATATCGTCGTTAATTATTGCCTCATGAGTGTTTTCAACTAATTCAGACGCCGCATTCTTATGCTTATTGCCATGCAATCCCCGGCGTACCGTCTTACCAACAGGCATATTGCCATGATAGATGGGATCAGCCAATATTCTGTTCACCGTATACAGGCTCCAGGGCGCATTGCTTGAGTTTTTATATGCCTTTGGGGCGAGCACCTTGGCTTTATTAAGCTCGCTTGCTATCGCCGTTTTCCCCATTCCCGACATATACATTTGAAATATCCTTTTCACAACATTCGCAGACGGTTCGTCAACAACAAGGCGGTTATGATCCGAGCCGTCTTTTTTATAGCCGTAAGGCGCATACGCGCCCGTAAAGCAGCCTGCACGCTGCTTAATCAGAATAGCATTTCTCACCTTGACGGATATATCCTTTGCATATTGCGAATTAAACAAATTAGCCAAGGGGAGCATCATGCTATACTCGCCTTGGTCGCTATCTATTCCATCATTGATTGCAATAAAACGAATACCGAGTTTTGGAAATATGCGTTCAAGGTATTCTCCCATGCTTATATAGTCCCTACCAAATCTTGATAAGTCCTTCACCACCACGCAGTCGATAAAACCGTTTATAATATCATCATACATTTCACGAAACGCCGGACGGTTGAAGCTTACGCCCGTATATCCATCGTCCGTATAATGCTTCACAGGCAGCAAGCAGGCAGTATCATTGCAATATTGCTCAAGCATCAGCTTTTGGGTGGAGATGCTTTCGCTTACGTCCTCGCCATCGTCGCGTGAAAGACGCTCATACATGGCGGTTTTATATTCTTTCATGGCTGTTTTCCCTCATCAAGCAGATATGACAGCTCTTGTGAGAACTTATAAAAAATTTCAATGCGTCCGTCATCATAAATATTTATCCTTTGAATCGTCTCAGCGATGGTAGCTCGGTCAAGCTTAGTAAGCTTTCCAAGCTTTATTAGCTCGTCCACCCAAGCATGACGCAAAATATCTGTCTGTTGCGCCGAGGCTTTTGTTAATTGCGCGCGAAGCTTATTCTCCTTTTCCCCGTAATCAGCTCTATATGACAAATACTCCTCTTTTGACAAGATGCCTTCCTTAAAATCCTCATATACACCCTTACGCAGCTTTTCTATCCTCTCAAGCGCGCTTCTAAGGCGGCTCAGCTCACCGTTTTGCACAGTTTTAGCAAAGCTTGCCGGTACGGCCAATGCAGTCTATTTTGCCCGATTCAGCATCGCAGAGCATTTGCCTGAAACCGGGACGCTCGAAGTTGGTGCCCGTATAACCGTCGTCAAAATATCTCTCTTGGATAGCTAGATCGTCATACTTATTACAATAGCTCTCAAGCATTTTTATTTGATTAACTATGCTGTCGCTCTCCGGCTTATCCCCATCTTCCTTTGAAAGCCGCGCATATAGAGCGCATTGATATATTTTAGGCACCAACCCTCACCCCCCCATTGGTATTTTCAAGTTTGATTGGCATGCGCTTTCATGAGCTCCATAACCACTTGCTCCGCAGTCTTTTCACCGCAGAATTTGCGCACTACAACAATAGGTTTTTTCTTGGCAGGCGTTTCCTTTTTCACTGCTTGCATGGCAAATATCCTTCCTTGATTATGTTCAATGTATATTCCGTCATATTGAGTTTGATGATGATCGCCGCCACAGCTATATGCGGCTTTTGTTCTTCCTGCCCTACCGCACGCATCATCAGCATGGGAGGACGACAAAACACCATTTATACTTGAAACGCTGAGTAAATACAACGTCAAGGCGACCTTTTTTCTTTGCGGCTTCTGGGTTGACAAATATCCCGATAATGTTAAGGCTATATCGGCAGCAGGACATGAGATCGGCAACCACACCGATACGCATCCGCACATGAACAAGCTTTCAAACGAGCAAATAAAAAAGGAGCTGACGGATTTCGAGGCCAAGTTAAGTAAGCTTGGCGTAAAGCAATGCACGGCCTTTCGCGCACCATACGGTGAGTATAACGACAATGTGATAAAAGCCGTGCGCGCCATGGGTTACGAGGTGCTGCAATGGAATCTGGACACGATAGACTGGCGTGAGGAGCGCAGCGCGGAAACCATACTTGCGGCGGTGCTTCCCAAGCTCACGCCCGGCTCGATAGTATTGTCGCACAACAATGGATACAAAATAAAGGAGTACCTCCCCGTGCTTTTGGAAAAAGCCATAGCTGACGGTTACGAGTTTGTGACCATAGACGAGTTACTGCTCGACGGCGAAACTATAATTGATGTGAATGGAATGCAGCAGCCAAAATAAATATCGTCCTGTTTTGCTTCCGCGCGTATACAACGAGTGCGGAAGCATTTGCGTAAAACACATTTTTTGCAACTATTATTTGGTTTTATGCGTTATAATATGCATAAAACAACATAAGCACGAAAGGAAAAGATGATGAAAAAGGCAATCAAACTTATTATATGTTTAACGCTAGTATTCTCGCTCACGGCGTGCGCAGGCAACACCGCCGCGCCAGACGCACCTGCGCCTGCGCCTGCACCTGCGCAAACGCAGCTGCCTAGCCCCACGGCGTGCGCAGGCAATACCGCTGCCCCAGATGCACCTTCGCAAACGCAAACACAGCTGCCTAACCCCACGGCGAGCCAGCCGGCCGCAAACGATGGTTATTTGACCTTTGATGAAAACTCAGCGCTCAATATCGACCTTGACGGCAACGGCGAAAAGGAGACCATAACCGTTGAGCTTACAAAGGGACAGGAATATGAGCTGGACAAGCATACCTTAACGGTTACGTCCCAGAGCGGCAAAGCCGTTAGCGCCGTGATAAACATAGCCGACTTTTTCACCGGTTATGCCTGCGATGTGGACGGCGATGGCAATGTTGAGCTTATTGCATGCGGAAATGAAGAAACTTATTATAGCATGACATGGGTGCTACGCTATACGGACGGCGAATTGATTTTTGCAGCACCCTGCTTTGAATGTCAAGACGAATATATCGCTGCCTCCGCCTCGGGCCGGGTAATAGATATTAAGAACGGTGTTTTAATCATTGAGGATATTGTAGATGTGCTTGGCACTTGGGGCGGCACGACGCAGTTTGAATTAAGCGACGATCCGTTTGCTCTCACGCGCATACCAGGAAGCGTATGGACAAGAAATTCCGCGGAGCTGGACGACGAGTTTTGGAACAGCTGTACTATGGAAACTATAAGGGAGCTTCCTGTAACCTTTGATGGTGAAAGCAGTCCGGCGACGCTTGAAGCAGGCGTGAAAATAGCTATAACCGAAAGCGATTATGAAACATACATCGCATTTATCACGGAAGATGGCCGCACAGGGCGTATATTAGTTAGCCGCGACGTTGAGAATTGGGGTTGGCTCATTGACGGAATACATGAAAGCGAGTATTTTGAAAGCATTCCTTATGCTGGCTAATTAGAACGCGGCACGGTGCAAGCTCGTTCTATTGCATCGCGCCGCTTATTATGCTACCTTATATTTATTAAACGCGAAGGATAATACGATGCTAAAAAACGTTTTGATCACCGGCGCCTCGCGTGGCATAGGCCGTGCCACGGCGCTCACGTTTGCAAAGGACGGATATACCGTGCTCGTCAACTACCTTAACAATGAAGCGAAGGCCAACTCGCTTTGCGATGAAATTAAAGCGTTTGGCGGTCGTGCGTTTCCGCTCTGCTTTGACGTATCTGACAAAAAAGACGTGCATATAGCCGTTGAATACGCCATGAGCAAGGTGGGGCATATCGACACTCTCATAAACAATGCCGCCATTTCATTTGACGGGCTTTTCACTCAAACCTCACAAAACGATTGGAGCAGAATATTCGCCGTGAACGTAAATGGCACATATAATTGTATAAGCGAACTGCTCACCGGCATGATAAGCGCAAAGCGCGGCTGCATAATTAACGTTTCATCTATATGGGGGCTTGTTGGGGCATCGTGCGAGGTGGCCTATTCATCAAGTAAGGCGGCCATTATAGGGTTAACCAAGGCGCTCGCAAAGGAGGTGGGCCCGTCAAATATCCGGGTCAACTGCATAGCGCCCGGTGTTATTGATACCGATATGAATTCATGCTACACAAAAAGCGACATTCAGGCGCTTATAGATGAAACGCCGCTTGGGCGCATAGGCTCTGCTGATGACATAGCTTCGCTGATGCTGTTTCTCGCATCGGACAAAGCTTCCTTTATCACAGGGCAGGTGATAAGCTCAAACGGCGGATTTGTTATCTAGACAGGCAGCTTGGTTCTTGGATTCACCGATACGAAGGCATCATAATCGGACGCCGCGAAAGCGTCATACAGGCCAACAAGTATTTCGTCCGGATCAAGCTTTGTATCAAAGCAATAATCCATAAAGCCAACGCCGCCCGTTTGCGGCATCGGATCGTATCTCTCCCCCTCTATCACCACATACGCAAGCACCGGGAACATATCCGCAGGATCATCGGTAATATCTCCGGTAAACGCAGTGCTGAAAAGGCGGATCGTGAGCATGCCTAAAGCATTCTTTTCTATATCGCCTATTTGCACGGTTTCTTCGTATTCTTTATATGCAACGGTGAATTTCTTGCCTTTATCATCGTTGTTATCAACAAGTATATCGCCGCCGTCCGGCATGGCGTCAGACGCGCCTAGCGCATCGCTCGTGGGCATTAGTGTTAGATCGTCTATCATGTCTGATACCGCGTCGGACGGCGTGCTCGGCTTTTGAGCAGGCACGTCTGACTGACTAGACGCATCTGCGGCCGATTCTGACGCATCGGAAGGCGTCGCCGCGCCAACCACAGCGCCGCACCCCACGAAGCATATCAGCAATGCCAAGCATATAACACAAATTAACGCTCTTTTCATTTGCCCCCCTAAAATAAAACAACGGAAAGCCATCGCTCTCCGCCGCTTAAATATTGCGCATGCCGCCTTATGCTATGCCATTTGTGCTTCAATTCTTTCAGACAACTCGCGCACGGTTTCGTAATTGGCCTCATCGGCTACAATTATATCATATTGTTCTTCAATTTCCATTATTATTTCTTCAAGGTCCAGTGGATCTAGAGCAAGCTTGCCGCTTTCATCTATTAGCTGCTCCGCATTTTTGCCTGTGACAGCTTTAATTATATCACAGATAGTATCATAACATGACATCGGGAAACCTCCAACTAATTCAACATAATTCCTTATTATTCATATTTTAGGTAAATATGAATTATTACATTAAATGAGTGTAATTGAATTTAATGCACTTGTCAAGCAATGCCAGGTATACTACAATATTTAGTGGAATACATATCAACAATTTGTAGAGGTAAGTAAATGGCGGCAAAGAAGAAGTCCAAGCGAGGCAAAAAGGCTCAGAACGGCAGCACAAAGCAGGTTTTGCTTATAGCGTTTCTGTGCGTGCTGCTTATCGCAGGCGCTCTATACATTTTTGACCCGGTGCTTTTTAACGAAGTATTTGAGACCCCGCTGCAAAACGTGGCGGCAGCATTTCCTTCGCCCTCGGCGGATACAGTCCTGCCCACCTCATCGCCTGTGCCGTTAAGAAGCGATGGCGCGGATATAGCGCCCGCAGCAGGCGGCGCGTTGACCGCTTATATTATAGACGTTGGTCAGGGCGATTCGATATTGCTCACGTCTCCAAACGGCAAGACCATGCTTATTGATGCCGGCGAAAGCGATTCATTCGAGGCTATTGACAGTCTGCTTAAATCAAAGGAAATTTCCAAGCTTGATGTTGTGGTCGCAACTCACCCTCACTCGGATCATATTGGCGGCCTCATTGACCGATCAGGACGTCCTTCCTTTTC
>CAZUUR010000097.1:0-7080 GCA_964622815.1 uncultured Oscillospiraceae bacterium
CGTCGGGCTCATAACCCGGAGGTCGTTGGTTCAAGTCCTTCCCCCGCAACCATTTATTGCTCGGCTAAGTTTAACTTGACCGAGCAATTATATGGCGGCGTAGCTCAGTTGGCTAGAGCATTCGGTTCATACCCGGAGTGTCATCTGTTCGAGTCAGATCGCCGCTACCAACATGATGTATCGGTTTAGATATATCACCAAAAAACCCAGACATTACGGTGGCTGTCACAGAGAACTACACTCTGTGCGACCGTAATGGGGTGCAAAATGAGAAGGACGCTTGCTGCAGGCGTTCTTTTTGTTCTATGCCTTTTATAAACATAGTACAGGCAGAAAATCTACTTTCGGCTTGGTTATTCAAAGAAACAATGGTTCCCGATTGTTTCGTAGTATTTTCGATTCCGCCACTGTGTTCCTGCACTCTTAGCCCGAAAATACATCACTTGTTTTTCAAATGTATGTTCTCCGTCATTTAGCACGCTGTTCGCTGCGCGTATGGCTGCTTTACTCGGTTTTTTAGATAAAAACCACTCCCTGTCATCGGCAACGGTGAACTGGCCCGGCGCAAAAATGTTTTCCTCAATGGTGTTGGGAAAGCTCCTGCTTGCGATGCGGTTCGCGAGCACCGTGGCAATGGCTTGGAATTCCTCGTATGTGCCGCCTTTAGCCTCCAAATAGATCATTTGGGCAGCCATATAAATATCGTCCTGCGAATATTTCTGGGACGGTTTTGGCGTGGTAAACGCTCCAACTTTTTCATACTCTTTGCTGATAAAACCTTCTATGCCCTCCATAGATACATAGTACCAATCGCCACTTTCGGCAAGCATCGTAAGAACAGCGTGGTTGTCCACCTTCCGTAGTATCGCATATTCCGTCCCCGGTCCTTCCCTAAGGTTTACATTTCCTGCCGTAGTATAGCCGGCAGGCTGATATTTGAACTTCTTTATAGGCCATGATGGAGCCGGGGGTTTGGTCGGCGCAAGTGTAGATGCCGCCGCTCCTGTCGGCGTCGGGGATATTGCCGGCAAAGGAGAAAGCGATGGCGTTGCTGTTGACATTGTAGTAGTAATATTAGGGGTTGGAAGCGCAATGTTTACGACCTCGTTTCCGGCTATGGACTCAGATTTACATGCCGAACAGTAAAAGAGCAGCAAGCCGGATAACAGCAAAAGCACAACGGTTTTGTATGGATCACGCATGAGGAATTCCCGCTGGGTGTTTAAACACCAGCTTCTTTTGTATCAAGTAATTAAAGATGAACAGACAACCGTCAATCAAGAGTTTGGGAAGTATGCTCCCAAGCCCGATTTCGGCCAGGACGCCCGTGGCGATTGCACCCACAAGCAGCGAGCCTGCCGCAAGCAGCGCATAACGAGCGAAGTTAGCAAATGTGACCTTGCCCTGAAACACCACCCTGCAATTTAGAAAGTAATTAAGCGAGGCAGAAAACACACGCGCAGCAAAATAGCTCCAGCCCGTGGGCAGAATGGTGAGAAACAGGATATATAGAAAGTAGTCCGCCGCCGTGCAGCAAACGGAGGATAGCGCGTATTTTATTACTCTTGAAAAAACGCGCCAGCCATCCCGCAGGGCGTGAAAATGCGAGGAACGATTGTCTTCTATATATACGGTTTCAATGGACAGCTCCATATACGACACACCCCATTCCTTAATGGAAAGCAGCATATTCATCTCATATTCGTAGCGGTCGCCGGGCAGTGATAACAACCTTTCAAAAAGGCCTGTCGGCAAGCCCCGGAGTCCCGTTTGTGTATCCGATATTTTCAAACCCGTACAAAGGCGAAAAAAGAAGCGCGAGACCGTATTACCAAAGCGGGAACGCGCTGGCATACCGGTAAAGTCCCGACCGCCGATAATTAGAGAATTAAAATTTGCTTCCATGGCAAGGGCAACGCGTGTGATGTCGCCTACGGTGTGTTGACCGTCCGCATCGGCGGTGACGATGCTGTTGTTGCCGGTTTCCATTATGTGCTGTATGCCTGTTTTTAAGGCTGCGCCCTTTCCCAGGTTTTGCGCGTGATGCAGAACGGTTGCGCCATATTCCTCAAGCTGTTGGAACAAATCCGAATATTCCTCGCCGCTGCCGTCGTCAATTACTGTCACAGGAAACGCCATGCGCAGCTCCCTTACGAGCTTTATCAGTTTATCATCCGGCTGATAGGCGGGGATCAATATTTGAATGGGCATAAAAAGATTCTCCTTCTCGTATTCTGCGCCTTTATGGTAGAACACAAAAATGAGAATCCGCTGAGAAGGACGTGATAATTGCGTTATTTCGCGCGCAAGGCCATTTAATCAAATGGTTTTGCCCTTGCCTGCGGCAATATACAGCGGAATGGCTGCAAGCTGGGCGACGACAGACACCGCAATCATTGCAGGAATGCTGATATCGTAAAGTATGCCCAACAGCCAGCTTCCAAGAAACCAAAACACGCCGAAGGCGCATTCAAATATTCCGTAGCCCGTGGCGCGGCTGCTTTTGGAAACCATGCTTGTCACCGCAGCTTTTAGTATGGATTCCTGAGCGCCCATGCCCACCCCCCAAAGTGCCACGCCCACCAGTACGGCGGGAATTGACTGATAAGCGAATATAAAAACGGCGAAAGGCGCCGAAATAAGCGTTGACCACACAAGCGCCCGGACGCCCTTTTTATCATACATAAGTCCAAAGAAAAGCGCAGCAACAGCATCTACCAGCATAGCGTCGGCATAAAGCAGAGGAAGCGTGCCGCTGTTTACGAGACTGCCCGTTTCGGAAAGGCCGGAAGCGATGCCTGTATAGGTGCGGGAAACGTGCATGATGATTATAGAATAATCAATAAAGCCAAACGCAAACAGGCTGATGCCTGCAATATAAAGGATGAATTCCTTTTTCAGCTTAAACGGCACATACTCCTTTGGCTCCGGCTCAAAATGTTCCGGATTGGGGAATTTGCGCTTTGTAATAAGAAGCAGAACCAGCGTGATTGCACCTGGAATGGCCAGTACGGCAAAGCACGCGGAATATACCTCAAAAATGGTTCCTTCTGTTTTGAACAGCATCACAAGGTATAAAAGTACCGGCCCTGTAAACGCTCCGATTTGATCAAGCACTTCCTGAATGCCAAAGCTTTTGCCAACGCCCTCCTGAGAGGCCGCAAAAGACATAATCGTATCCTTTGCCGGTTTTTTGATGGCCTTGCCCATGCGCTGGATGACCAGCAGCGCACACGCGGCAATCCACCCGTGCTCTCCTACGAGGGCAAGCACAGGGACGGCGGCGATATCCAACACATACCCCGCAACGGTCATGGGCCAATACCGTTTTGTTTTGTCGGTAAGTGCGCCGAACACATACCGTAGGGAATAACCAATCAGCTCACCCAGTCCCGAAACGAAGCCAATTGTACCCGCCGAAGCGCCAAGCAGAGAAAGGTATGCACCCCGTATGCTGGACGCGCCCTCGTGCGTCATATCCGAAAACAAACTGACGACGCCAAACAACAGTATAAAAAGCATCGCCTGCGATAAGCGCGGCGTTTTGTCATTGTTCATAAAATCCTTCGTCCTTTATCTCCCCGTGACATTATTCGTTATGGAAAACCGCCGTGAGCGTCGTTCCCTTGCCGGTCTCGCTCTTGGCGGATACCCTGCCGCCGTGGGCTGAAACAATGGCCGCCACAATGGAGAGACCCAGCCCCATGCCCCCCGTCGCCCTTGCCCGCGCCTTATCCGCACGATAGAACCGTTCGAATATGTGGGATAGATGCTCCTCATCCATCCCAATACCCGTGTCCGAAACGCAGAGCGTTATGCCCTCCTTGCCTTTTTGTGCAGCAAGCGTGATATGGCCGCCCTCGGGCGTATACTTCACGCTGTTGTCTATAACGGCATGAAGAAGCTGCTTTATCATGTTTCGGTCGGCATAAAGGGTGAGCGCACTGTCACACACGGAATCATATGTGTGCGCCTCGTCTATCATCGTCTGTTTCTCAAGCATTTCATCAAAAAGCTCTTTTACCGGGAACACGCTTTTTTTAGGCGCCTGTTGCCCTCCGTCGCTTCGGGCGAGAAACAGCAGGTTTTCTACCAGCTTGTTCATATAGGCGGTCTGGCGCTGTATGGAGCCGATGCTGCCCAAGAGCACCTTTTCGTCCTCGCGCCCCCAGCGGGAGAGCATATCCGCATTCCCCTGCAGCACGGCAAGGGGCGTTCTAAGCTCGTGCGAAGCGTCCGCCACAAAGCGTCCCTGCGCATCAAACGCAGCCTCTATGCGCTCCAACATACCGTTTATGGTCAAGGCAAGGCTTTTTAGCTCGTCCTCAGCCTCCGGCACCTCAAGGCGCGCGTCCATACTTTTGCTGCCTATGCTTTGCGCGTCTGTAATCATGCTGTCGATGGGACGGAGCATACGGCGGCTTGTGCTAAAGCCGACTGCAAGCGCCGCGAACACACCTATGATATTTGCGCCTAAGAGCAGCATCCCCAGCAGCTTGAGAAAATCCTTTTCATTCTCCATGTTCAGTACCGCGTGCAGTGTGCCTATGGGCGTTTGTTCGTCCATTATTTTTTGTTCGTAGCACAAAAGCAGCTCGTGTCCCGATGAAAAATGCAGCTCGGGAGAAGTTGCCTCAACTTGCCGCATGGCATCGTCCAAATGGAAATTAACCATTTGATTTATAACGTTTCCAGAATCATCCGCAAGATATAGATTCAGCAGCGCGTTTGTATTTTGCTCCTCCATAATATCTCGGTCCATTAGTGCTTCGCCCTCGCGCAGCTCCTCTACGATATGGTCTGCGATAAGCTCCGTGGACGTGATAAGCGCATCCTTTTGCTTTTGTATAAGAAAGCTGTACGCTACCAAAAACACAGCGATAGATAAAGCGGCAAGCACCGCAAAAAACATTGCCCCATAGGAACGCGTAAGCCTTTTTGTCAGCGTGTTCGCCTTATTTATCCCGAATAACATACCCTACGCCCCTTACCGTTTCAATCAATTTATTATCCTCTGTCTCGTGAATGCGGTTGCGTACATACCGAACATAGACATCGACTATGTTGCTGTCTCCGGCATACTGATACCCCCATACCTCGTCAAGAAGCTGATCGCGGGTGAGAACGATGTTTTTGTTCCGCATCATATATTCAAGCAAGTCGTACTGTGTCTTGGTGAGAGAAATATCCATGTCGCCGCGCTTTACGCTGCGCTGCGCCGCATCCAGCACAAGATCGCCCACGACGAGCAGTTCGCCAGCGGCGGGTGCGCTTTTCCTTACGGCGGCGCGAATGCGAGCCAGCAGCTCCTCTATATGGAAAGGCTTTGTAATATAGTCGCTTGCGCCAAGGTCAAGGCCGTTTACCTTGTCCATCACCGCATCCCGCGCAGTCACGAGGATGACCGGCGTGCTCTTTTCCCGGCGAAGCCTGCGCAAAACCTCCATGCCATTCAGCTCGGGAAGCATCACATCCAGCAGCACAAGATCAAAGCTTCCCTCAAGCGCCGCCTCAAGCCCGCTTCGCCCGTCAAGACGCGATTCGGTCTCATATCCTTCGTGCCTGAGCTCCAGCTCCAGAAACCGCACGATCTCCTGCTCATCCTCTACAATCAATATCCGCATAAGGTTTAGCCTCCGTTAATTTTAATTGTAACGCATATCGAATAAAAGCGCATTAAAATTCAATGAGAATTGCCGCTTTGCCTTACGCAAAATACCCTCTCATCAAACTCTCATGTTGGATTCCTTGCGTTCTCATATTGAAGCGGTATTGTTACGGCATCAAGGGGGGTGATGGCTGTGCAACAGGTTCTTGACGCGACATGGGAAAAAGCCGAATCAACCATGCAGCGGGGCGACCGCAGGCATATAAAAGAACGCGAGAAGCGACGGCTGCGAAAGAAGCGTATGGCATGGTACATCGTTTTTGCCGCGCTCGGCCTCTCATGTATCCTGTATATTTGGTTTTTGATGAAATAAGGAGAAATAACGATGATGACTGCAAATAAACGCCGCACGGTACACGGATTTTCTATCGTAATAAGAGATGTCGCTATGGTATGTGCCGTTCTTGTGGTATTCGCGCTGTTCCACCACGTGCTGCCACGCCCCGCCCATGCGATAGAGAACATTGTCACGCTGAATACGCCTGTGCCGGAAGATTCTGCATCTATAACAGAAGCAACAGCTTCCACACAAATCATGGAGACGACCACGCCCGTTCCGCAACCCACCTATGCGCCCGGGGACTTTACGGCGACATTCCCGACCACTAATACGGGCGTGAACGCTCTATATAGCTATCAGAGTGACACCTTGCGCGTTGCGATAAGTATGGTACAGGAGAACGATGTGACCTATTATGTAGCCGACATTTGGGTGAAAAACATAGACGCTTTCAAAACCGCTTTCGCAAAGAATCAGTATGGCACGGGCATCCATCAGGAGCCTGTGAAAACCGCCAACGCAAATAACGCTGTTTTTGCAATAACCGGTGATTATTACGGCGCAAGAAACAAAGGAGTCGTGATCCGAAACGGCGATTTGTATCGGGATTCCGTCAACAGCGATGTGTGCGTATTATACGCCGACGGCGTTATGGAAACCTATCGTGCAGCGGATTTTAATATGCAGGAGGCCGCAATGCGAGGCGCATGGCAGGCGTGGGGTTTCGGGCCCGCGCTTTTGGATAACGGGCAGGCGATAACCGAATTTGACAGTGCCATCAAGGGTAAAAATCCACGTAATGCCATGGGCTGCTATGAACCTGGTCACTACTGCTTTATTACCGTGGACGGGCGGCAAGAGGGTTATTCTGTCGGTATGACACTCGCCGAGCTTTCCTCCGTGTTTGCCGACGACGTCGCGCTGGTGAGCGGACAGGACGGCTGGTATATCGACTTTGAGGCCAGCGAGGGCGGTACGCTGGCGCTGGCGCTGCTCAGCGGCGGAACGGGCGAGACCGTCGCCGATCTGGGCGCCTGCGCAATCGAGGCCGGTACGGGCCGCATCGCCTGGGATGGCCTGCTGCCCGACGGCAGCGCTGTGCCCGCGGGCGACTACATGGTTGCCCTGCAGG
>CAZUUR010000098.1:0-2082 GCA_964622815.1 uncultured Oscillospiraceae bacterium
CGGTTTTGCCGCCCTGAATTTTGCGCCAGGCCGAGCGCGAGGAGCGCGGAGCGCCCGAGCGCCGAGCCGATAGCGACAAAATTCGAGTCCCTTTACCCGCTCCAAATAGAGACAGCCCCGTAGGGGCTGTCTCTATTTGGAGAATAAGGACTCGAACGGGCGAAGCAAAAGCGTCCAGTGGACGGTTTTGCCGCCCTGAATTTTGCGCCAGGCCGAGCGCGAGGAGCGCGGAGCGCCGGGCTTGGCGATAATTAAAGACCAAAGGTACGTCGCGCCAAATCTTATTGGCGATTAAATTTACAATTTTCGACCATGATTTCACGTTAGGTATATGCTATAATGCCATAGCCGTGTTGTTTACTTTGCTGCGTGAGTAAAACAACCTAAAGGGGGATAAAATGAAGCTTAGATTTATCATTGTTGTGGCACTGCTTGCGGCGCTTATATGCGTGCTCGCGCCGTGGACCGTGCCGGTGAGCCCCGTGCCCATTACGCTTGCCACATTCGCCGTGTATCTTGCGGGCGCTGTGGGCGGCAAAAAGCGTGGCGCGTTGGCGGCGGCCGTATATGTGCTGCTGGGCGCGTGCGGAGTCCCCGTGTTCGCGGGCTTTTCGGGCGGCTTTCAGGCGCTTGTAGGGCCTACTGGCGGCTTTTTGATAGGCTATATTCCGTGCGCGTTTATAACGGGCGTGTTTGCGGATAAATATGGCGAGAAAAAATGGGGTATGCCCGTAGGCATGGTGCTTGGCACGGTGCTTCTCTATGCGCTTGGCGTAGCGGTATTCATGCTGCAAACAAAGAGCGACATTTCAAAGGCGCTGCTCGCGTGCGCAGTTCCGTTCCTTTTAGGCGACGCGCTGAAAATCGTCGTTGCGAGCGTCACGGGCTATTTGGTACGGCCGAAGCTTAAAAAATTTCTCGGGAAATAATGGCTTTGCGCTCAAGCAACACAGCGTTTCTTGGCGTATTTGTGAAGAATAATGTAAGGTTATGGTACGCGGCTTGCTAAAAGCCGCGTTTTAGTATAGAATTGTGATATAAATTCCATATACGAAAGGGAGGATGGCAATGCCGGGAACGATAAAAAATGAGTTTGGCTGCATCACCATAGCTGAGGACGCGATAGCCATTATCGCTGGAAGCTGCGCTACGGAGAACTACGGGATAGTGGGCATGAACTCAAAACGCGCGTCGGATACGCTGTGGCATCTTGTGGGCGGCGATAATCAAAAGCGCGGGGTAAAGGTAGCCGTGAGCGAGGACGGGGATATTGATATTGATCTTTTTGTCACGCTTATTTATGGCGCGTCAATACCGGCGGTCGCGCGCAACGCGATTGAAAACGTGCGCTATCGCGTGCAGGATATGACGGGGCTGACCGTGCGCAATGTGAACGTTTTTGTCGAGGCGGTGCAATCATAATTTAATTTCCGCTCAAAGCGGCTGGGCCGTGTTTTTGTGTTGCTAAAAGCGCAAAGCAGGCTCGTTAGGAGGAATTGATGGAAAATCTTATAAGCGGCGCGATGCTCAAGGATATGTTTCTTACGGGAGCGGCGTTGCTTGAAAGAAACAAAAAGCTTATCGACTCGCTGAATGTTTTTCCTGTGCCAGACGGCGATACGGGAACAAACATGACCATGACAATGCAGGGCGCGGTGAAGGAAATACGCGCGTGCAAGGGCACGTCGGCGGGGGAGATAGCACAGGCGGCGGCGCTCGGCGCGCTCAAGGGTGCGCGCGGCAACTCTGGAGTTATACTTTCGCAAATTTTACGCGGCTTTTCAAAGGAGCTTGCGGGCGCCAGCGAGCTTGACGCGTTGCATTTCGCGCGCGCTATGCAGCGTGGCACGGAAGCGGCATATAAGGCCGTGATGAAGCCCAAGGAGGGCACAATACTCACTGTGTCTAAAATGGTGAGCGAAGCTATGGAACGCGGTGTGGCGGCGGGCGACAATGTGTATTCGCTGGTTGATCTTATGATAGACGAAGGCGAAGCTGCCGTTAGACTTACGCCGGAGCTGTTACCCGTTTTAAAAGAAGCGGGCGTGGTGGATTCGGGCGGCAAGGGACTTATCACAATTT
>CAZUUR010000098.1:2092-7026 GCA_964622815.1 uncultured Oscillospiraceae bacterium
CGAGGTTCGCGATCTTGTTGACGTGGTAACGCACGCGCAGGAAGTTGCCGCACGCGGTGCAAATGTGTACAGCCTGATTGACGCCATGGTGGAAGAAGGCGAAAGAGCACTGCAGCTTACGCCGGAGCTTTTGCCCGTATTGAAGGAAGCCGGCGTAATCGACTCGGGCGGCAAGGGCCTTGTGACCATCTACCGCGGCTTTAAAATGGCGCTCGACGGCGAGGAAGTGGACGAATTAGACGCGCTTGTGGCGAGCATTGGAGAAAGCGCTGCTGCACAGCCGGCGCAGATGGATAACGACGCGGCGATACTGGAGGATCTTGAGGATATTCAATTTGGTTATTGTACGGAATTTTTTATTACTCACCTCAGTGATTCCTTTAACGACGCGGAGCTTGAAAAGCTGCGTGATAAGCTTGTAAAGATAGGCGACTCTGTGGTGCTCGCAAACGATGCGGACTTTATAAAGGTTCATGTCCACTCAAATTATCCCGGCAAGATATTGCAGTTTGCGCTGCGCCTTGGCGAGATAGACAAAGTGAAGATAGAAAATATGCGCGAGCAGAACCGCGAGCTGCTTGAAAACCTTAAAAAGAATGAAAAAGAGATAGCCATGATAGCCGTGAGCGCGGGCGAGGGCATAGCCGAGGTGTTCAGCCAGCTTGGCGTCGGCTATGTGATAACCGGCGGACAGACCATGAACCCAAGCATTGACTCGATAGTAAAGGCGATCAAAAAGGTGAACGCGCGCAACGTTGTGATATTACCCAACAATTCAAATATCATTCTTGCCGCGCAGCAGGCAGCGGGGCTTAGCGAGCGCAACGTGGCCGTTATCCCCACAAAGACAATGCCGCAGGGCATAGCGGCGGCCACCGCCTTTGATATGGAGGCGAGCCTTGACACGAACGCCCGCGCCATGGAGGAGGCGGCTTTAAACATAGTTTCAGGCGCGGTCACCTACGCGGTGCGCAAAACGCATGTGGACGATAAGGAGATAGACGAGGGCGACATCTTGGGCATAATGGACAACAAGATAGTCGAAACCGGTCACAGCGTTGACGGAACGGCCATTGCGCTGATAGATAAAATGATAAAGAAGCGGCCGGAGGACACGGTTGTCACCATTCTCTACGGTGAAAACGTGGACGAGGAAAACGCGGCGGCGCTCGTTTCAAGCCTCGAACAAAAATATCCGGACGCGGAGTTCGCCATACAGGCGGGCAAGCAGCCGCTTTACTATTATTATATTAGCGTAGAATAAATGCAGCAAGCGCTTACAACCTTAAAAGGCATAGGTCCCGGCCGAGCGGAGCTTTTCGCGCGGCTGGGTCTTTTTTGTGTGCGCGATATTGCGTATTTCGCGCCCCGCGCTTATAAGGATTACACAGAGGCCAAGCCGCTCATGGCTTATTCTAGCGGCGAGGACGCGGCGGTGCGCGTGAAGCTTCTTTCATCGCCTAAACGCGCCCGCATACGAAAGGGTATGGACATAGTGTCCGTAAAAGCGACGGACGGCGTTTTGCAGCTTCAGCTCGTTTGGTACAATCAGCCCTATCGTGCGCAGGGGCTTGTTGCGGGGCAGGAGTTATACGCTATGGGGCATGTGGATAAATCAAAGGGCGTAAAGCTTGTGAATCCGCAAACGGCGAGCGAGCTGCCCGGCATAGTGCCGGTTTACAAAACCGTGCGCGGTCTTTCGCAAAATGTGATACGCGAGGCGGCCATTGCGGCCGCAAAGCGGGTTGCGGAGGAAACGCTCCCCGCCCAAATGATAAATAAATACGCGCTTTGTCCGCTTGACGAAGCGCTTTTAACGCTGCACGCGCCGCAATCCTTTGAGACGCTGGAGCGTGCCAGACGCAGGCTCGCATTTGAGGATATGCTCATATTCTCGCTTATGCTCATGCTTTTAAAGCGCGAGCGCGAGGGCGAGGTGGGGTATCAATTTGATATGCGCGGCGTGAAGTGCGAATTTTTGAAGCTTTTGCCTTATAAACCCACGGCCGCGCAGGAGCGCGCCATGGACGAGCTTGCGGCCGATATGGCTTCGAGCAAGCGCATGAATAGGCTCGTTCAGGGCGACGTTGGCAGCGGCAAAACGGCGGTGGCGATGTTTGCAATGTTTGCCGCCGCCAAAAACAGCCGGCTTTCAATGCTCATGGCGCCAACGGAGATACTCGCCGCGCAGCATTATAAAACGCTTGGCGCGCTTTTCGGCTCGCGAGTGGGGCTTATAACCGGAGGAATGAAAAAAAGCGAAAGGGACGCGGTGCTAAGCGCAGTAGAGCGGGGCGAGTGCCTCATGCTCATAGGCACGCATGCGCTTTTATATGGCGAGACGGCGAGCCTTTCGCCCGCGCTCGTGATAGCGGACGAGCAGCACAGATTTGGCGTTCGCCAGCGTGCAAAGATAAGCGATGGCGGCGAGCGCGTGCCGGATACTTTAATAATGTCCGCAACGCCTATACCGCGAACGCTCGCGCTGCTGCTCTACGGCGATCTCGACCTATCAGTGATAGATGAGCTGCCGCCCGGCAGAAAGCCAATAAAGACCCGAATAGTTCCGCTTGAGAAGCGGGACGCTATGTATGATTTCATAGATAAAAACAGTGCCTTGGGCGGTGCGGCGTATGCTGTATGCCCGCTCGTTGAGGATTCCGAGGAGCTTGAGGGCGTTTTAAGCGCCACCGCGCTTTACAACGAGCTTAAAGCCCGCATGAAAACCTCGCGGGTGGCGCTTTTGCACGGCGGCATGACGAGCAAAGCAAAGGACGCGGCGGCATGCGCGTTTGCGGACGGCCAAAGCGATGTTCTCGTGGCGACCACCGTTATAGAGGTGGGTGTGGACGTGCCGCGCGCCAACATAATAGCCGTTGAAAACGCGGAGCGCTTTGGCCTGGCGCAGCTTCATCAGCTTCGCGGGCGCGTGGGGCGCGGCGGGCAGGAGGCATATTGCTTTCTCCTTGGCGATGCTCAAAACGAAAACGCAAAAAAACGTCTTGAGCTTTTAACAAAGCTCAATAGCGGCTTCAAGCTTGCCGAGGAGGATCTTTTGATGCGCGGTCCCGGCGAGCTTTTGGGCTCAAGACAGCATGGCGAGGGCGAGCTTGCCGCAATGGCGCTGGCTGCCGATATGGACGTTCTGCACGCGGCAAGGGAAGCGGCGGACGCGCTAAAGGAAGCGCAGGGCGATTGGCACGAAAGGCTGCAAGCCCGCGCCGAGGCCGCGCTGGGCCTTGCAAGGGGCAATATAAGCCGAAATTAAATTTTTTGATTAAATTCCCATTCATATCATCTTCTTTCGCGGGCAAATTAAGCTTGCGCAGCGAAATCAAACACATAGCTGCGTAATACCATACGAAAGGAGACGCACAATGGCCAGCAATAAGGAAAACAAGAAAATGCTTGACAGCTTCAAGAGCGAAGTTGCTTCATCCCTTAACGTGAATCTCAATAAGGGCTATAACGGCGATATAACCGCGCGCGAAGCCGGTTCTATCGGCGGCGAAATGGTAAAGCGCATGATAGCTTACGCTGAGAACAATATGAACACCAAAAATTCCAACAACTAGAGTGTTAACTCAAACGGACGCCGAAATCATATCGGCGTCCGTTTTTATGTTGATTTGTGTCGATAATACGTTTAGACCTTGATGCAAAATAACGCATGTGATACCATGCTATTGTAATGGCCATTTTACAAGGCATATTGGGTCAATTCGCATTATATAGCCGCAAACAGCGGTTAAATATTCATATTGCTTTTGGAGGTTACATGCTTCAAAGTGAACAAATAGCTGAGCGATGGCTGCTTATGCTTGGCGCTGTGCCGGGGTATAAGGGGTATAGGTATTTACTAAAATCAGTCTGCCTTATAATTGAGGACGCAGAGCCAAATTATCACATAAGCGGAAGACTTTATAAAAGGGTGGCCATGCTTTATGGCACCAGCCCGTCAAATGTTGAAAAAGGAATAGCAAGACTTATAAAAAGCATTAACTGGACTAAGAAAAAGCTTGAGCTTATTAGCCTTGAGTCAACTGGTGATAAGCTCGAGCCGCCCACCAGCGCAAAGCTTATCACGCTGCTGTCGTGTCATGTGGCGATTGAACGACGCTTGGCTAAGCGTGCGTGCGGCGAGCCTCAAAAAAAGCTGTTAAGAGGGAAGCGCAGTCTCCTTCGCTGACGCCGCCGTATGCCTCAATATGATGTATTCCGCAGCGGGTTAAATCAACCTTGGAGCGGCATGCGCCGCTCTGCGGTTCAAAAGCGCCGAACACAATGCGCCTTACGCGCGACACCAGCGCCGCTCCAACGCACATAGGGCACGGCTCAAGCGTTACATAAAGCGTGCAGCCGTCAAGCCGACTTTCGCCTAGAACACGCATAGCGCCTTGCAGCGCAAGCATTTCAGCATGCGCCATAACGCTTTTTGTTTCGCGGGTTTGATTGTGTGCGCAAAAAATAACGGCGCCGTCCTTCACTACACATGCGCCCACGGGTATCTCGCCCTCGGCCAAAGCCTCGCGCGCCTGTGAAAGCGCCAGCGCCATAAAATCAGCGTCGTCTCTTAAAATTGCTTCGCTTTTACTCATTGCCCATTAGTATGCTCGCCACATTGTCGCGCTGCACATTGAGCATTGAGGTGAGCGAGGCAATATCCATATTTGATTTTATTTTTTCGGATACGTTCCTTGCTATGTCCCTTGCGGAGTTAGCGTCGTTTATTTTGCTGGAAAACGCTTCCGCGAGCGAAGGATACATGTCATTACCAATGGGGGCGGCATTGCCTGAGGTCGCGTGCGCAGCCGTTACGGCTTCCTGCACGCTATATGCCGTTTGGTTGCGGCCTATATTTGATATGCTGTTTAAAACTCTATCGGAAATATCGAGCGCAATAGGCGCTCCTATGCTCTCGTTTAATGCGTCTA
>CAZUUR010000099.1:0-6956 GCA_964622815.1 uncultured Oscillospiraceae bacterium
TGAAACAGAGCTTGACAGCATGCACGAATACTTTCGTGGCTTAGCTGAAAACGAAGCGGCTCAAGACACGACTGTTGATATTGAGTCTAGAATAATTTCGTTAATAGAAGAAGAGGCGGCATATTACACAGGCCAAAGTATGAGCTATGACGAATATATTCAATACACAAAAAATGCTGTTTCCGACGCATACTACGAGGAGCTTTTGAAGAATATCGTTTGTGCCGATGTGAATGTAACTGAGGATAAAATTACCGAAAGGTATAATGAGCTTTTACAAGCCGATACCACAAACTATAACGAAGATCCCGCCGCATATAAGGCCGACAAGCAGACGCAGGAAGAGGGCGGCGACATTCTTATCCTCTATACTCCGGAAGGCTACAGCCGTGTAATGGATATATTGGCCGCGCCTGAGGGCGAAATACCGGCAAGATACACCGAGATAGAAACCGAACTTGCGAGCATTAAGAACGATTACTCAACGCTGGCGCTTGAGAACGCTTATTCTAGCAGCAACAGCAACGCGGAAAAAATAAAAGAGCTTGAGGAAAAGTATAAAACACTTAAAGCGGAGGCCGACGAGTTAATTAAAGCAAATCTTCAAAGCGCAAAAGCCAAGATAGAAGAAGCTTACGCAAAGCTTGAGTCAGGTGCTTCGTTTACCGATGTGCTTGCACAATACACTGAAAACACTGATTTTACCGAGATAGAGGTATATAAGACAAGCGGGAAGCTTATAAGCACGCTTTACGATTCAGAGTCGGACGACGATTGGTCAAACGAAGTGAAGGAGCAATTTGGCAAGCTGAGCATAGGCGGTTATTCCGAAGTATTCCTTGATGACGACGGTTATCATATAATTAGCTATGTTAAGGACGAGCCGTCCGGCAACGCGGAGCTTAGCGCTGTTAAGGATAGCATCTCAGAGATGCTGCTTGATGAGCTTAAAACAGAGGAATGGAACAGCATACTTGAAACTTGGAGGAACGATGGCACGGTAACGCTCTTTACTGATGTATTCCGCGCGATAGGAAAGTAAGCATGAGACTGGACAAATATCTTAAAGTATCGCGCATTATTAAGCGCAGAACGGTTGCGGCGGAAGCGTGCGACTTAGGCCGCGTTTCAATTAACGGCAAAGTGGCAAAACCATCAAGCGAGGTCAAGATAGGAGATAAGCTTGATTTGCTCATGGGCGGAAAGCATCTGTATTTTAAAGTATTGGGTATTCAGGAATACACAAAGAAGGATGATGCTACGTCAATGTACGAAATATTGCCGGAATGATGTGCGAGATAAAAAAGGTGGCATGCATTATTCTCTGTGCGGGGCAGTCTAACCGCATGGGTTATAATAAGCTTACCGCCAAGATAAGCTCAAAAACGCCTATTCGCCTTTGTGCGGAGGCGTTTTTGGCTTGTAAGCAAAAATTTGAGTATGTTTTCACAGCATCTCAAAGCGATACTGCTGACGAAATAAGAAAAACCTGTGAAACCTTAAACATGAACTACACTATTGTAAACGGCGGGAGAACGCGTTCAGAATCGGTTTTTAATGCACTTGAATCTATTTCTGCATGCGATATTGTCGTTATACACGATGCGGCGCGCTGTTTTGTGACTCCTGAGCTGATAGAAAAAAGCGTTTTTGCAGCTATTGAGCACGGAAGCGGCATAACTGCTATAAAGGTTAAGGATACGCTTAGAAACAGGCATACGCATAAGTGCATAGAGCGAGACGATTATTTGCAAATGCAGACGCCTCAAGCCTTTGATTTTACTAAAATAAAATCCGCATATAGTGTTTGTGATTACACTGGCGCAACAGATGATTGTGAAGTCTATTCTCGAAACGGAAACATTCCATTTTACATAGACGGCAGTCCGGCAAATCAGAAATTAACCTATCCGGAAGATATGGAGCTTGTAAAAATGTGTCAATCAATAGGATACGGCGAGGATACGCACGCCTTAACCCAAGGAAGGAAGCTTATTCTAGGCGGCGTTGAGATACCACATTCAAAGGGCTTAATGGGGCATTCAGATGCGGACGTATTAACGCACGCGATAATTGATGCTCTACTTGGCGGAGCATGCTTAGGCGATATAGGCAAGCTCTTTCCGGATTGCGATGATAAATATTTGAATAATTCATCGCTGGAATTACTTAAAACCGCTGATGAGCTTTTAAAGAGCAGAGGCTATAGTATTGCTAACATCGACTCTACAATTATTGCGCAAACTCCAAGGCTTGCACCTTATACGGAAAAAATGCGTGAAAGAATTTCAAACGCATTGGGAATAGATATGTTACAAGTGAGCGTAAAAGCCACTACTACCGAGCACATGAACGATGAAGGCAAAATGCTCTGTATTACGGCGCGCTCGGTAGTGATGCTGAATAAAGCGGCGGGGGAGAGAAAATGAAGAAAATACGATTGATAGCTACTGGCGGTACAATAGCGTGCATGCCATCTGACAATGGGCTTATGCCTGCGCTCGACGCGGACAAGCTTCTTGATTTTATCGACATAGATAAAGAGGGTATTGATTGCGTTGATCTATTCAATATGGATAGCTCAAATATTCAGCCTGAGGAATGGTGTAAGCTTGCGCTAAAAATACTCAAATCTTCTTGGGATTTTGACGGGATAGTTATAACGCACGGCACGGATACCATGGCGTATACGGCGTCCATGCTTAGCTTTATGCTGCGCGGGATAAAAATCCCGGTTATATTCACCGGCGCACAAAATCCAATAGCATATCCGGATTCCGACGGCAGACGAAATCTAAAAAACGCGTTTATTGCAGCGCGTGAAATTCGAGGCGGCGTTTATATTTGTTTTGGAAATTCGATTATAAATGGCTGTAGGGCCGTAAAAACCAGAACCACCTCACTAAACGCATTTGAATCCATAAATTCGCCTTATGTTGGTTTTATTGCAAACGACAGTTATTTTGAAATATCAAAATCTAATCATATTTTAACAGAAAAGCTTGAATATTTTGATAAAATTGACCCAAGAGTATATCTATTGAAGCTAATACCTGGCGTAAGCACAAAGCTGATTGAAAAGATAGCGGATTGTGATATTTCGGGCGTTGTAGTAGAGGCGTTTGGACTTGGCGGCGTACATAATATCAGGCGCGACCATGCGGAAAGCTTTAAGCACTTAATAGAAAAGAATATTCCGGTTATAATTACGTCGCAATGCCTTTATGAAGCGAGTTCTACCGATATTTATGAGGTGAGCCGCCCTCTAAAGGAAGCTGGAGTCATTTCCGCACAGGATATGACATCTGAAGCCGCCGTAACAAAGCTGATGTGGATTTTAGGCCAAACGGCTGACATGAATGAAATACGCACAATGATGGCGACAAATTATTGCGGAGAGGTATCAGCAAAATAGGGACAAGGCTTTTCACCTTGTCCCCCAATGCTTTAGAGTTGCTTGTACGCACTATATAATCTGTCGAGACACTTTTTCAGTTCTTCTCGCGGCAGGGCAAGATTCCATCTTTCAAAGCCCTCGCCTGCCTTTCCGAAAATATAGCCCTCGTCAAGCGCCAACAGCGCTTTATTTACGCTGAAAGCCTCAAGTTGATTACAATCCATTTTGAGCGCTCGCATATCAACCCACGCAAGATATGTACCTTCCGTCCGAGCGCAGGTAATGTTAGGCATATTCGCGGAAAAATAATCATACATGAAGCGGAAGTTTTCCGATAAATATGCAAGCAATTCATCGAGCCACTTATCGCACTTGGTATGTGCTGATATTTGAGCGGCACGCGCAAAATAAGGCACGCAGGTGGTGCTGTCGCGTTGTTGCACGTTTTTGAAGTGTTCGCGCAGTTCTTTGTTTGCTATGAACACATCAGAACAGCTTAAACCTGCTAAATTAAACGTCTTGCTCATGGAAGTGCAAACTATGCAGCGTTCTTTCATGCCCTTGATATTTGCAAACGTGATATGCTTATTATTTTCGAGCACAATATCTTGATGAATTTCGTCCGCGATAACAATTAGATCGTTTTTTATGCATATATCCGCAAGCCTTTCAAGCTCTGAAGCCGTCCACACACGGCCAACAGGATTATGTGGGCTGCACAGGATAAGCAGCTTTGCATTTTTAGCCAAAGCTTCCATCTCGTTGAAGTTCATCTCGTAACGGCCGGATTTAAGCAGCAATTCGCTTTCAATAAGCGTGCGCTCGTTGCCCTTTACGGCTGAAAAGAACGGTGGATAAGCGGGGGTGTTGATTAAAACCCCATCGCCCTTTTTACTAAACGCCCGCACCGCTATGCCCAGCGCCGTAACAACGCCACTTGTAACGGTGAGCCATTCGCGTTCTATTGGGAAATCGTGCCTCCGCTCCTGAAAGCCGCGAAGCGCCTCAAAATATGCATCGTCAACTCCGGTGTAGCCGCATATTCCGTGTGTCGCAGCTGCTTTCATTGCTTGGATTATTTCAGGCGCCGTTTCAAGCTCCATATCGGCGATAGAAAGAGGAATATTACCCGATTCTATTACGCATTTAGGCGCAATCTCCCATTTAATCGAGCCGGTATTTTGTCTGTCAATGCATTTATCAAAGCTATAATCGCTCATTTTTACCTCTTATTTGCTGTTTAATTCATATCCGCGTATAAACGCTTTTTCATTCAGCTCTTTAAAGGCAGGCTTAACATTATTGGCAATAGCTTCAAGCCAATCAGCCTTTATAAAAGGCATTTTTGTTGCCAATACGCCAAGAAGCACTGTGTTAACCGCTTTGACTGTTCCACACTCGATGGCGATTTTGGCGGCGTCTACTATAATGGAATCATTATGCGCCTTAATGCGGTCGATGCAGTTATCGGGATATTTTTCATTGCCAACTATCACGGGAACGGGCAGTATCTGCTGCGAATTTGCAATGATAACGCCTTCGTTTTTAAGGTAGGGGAGTGCGCGAACTGCTTCAAGCTGTTCAAAAGCAAGCACAACGTCTGCCTGCTCCTGCTCCACGATTGTTGAGTAAAGCTTCTCCGTATTGCTAAGGCGAACATAAGTCGTTACGCTGCCGCCGCGCTGGCTCATGCCGTGAACCTCGCTTACGCGCACGTCATACCCGTTCTTCATGCCCAGTACGCCAAGAATTTTGCTGGCCAAAAGAGTGCCTTGACCGCCTACGCCTACAATAACTATGTTAATCGTCATGTTACCTTACCTCCGTTTCAAATGCTCCAAACGGGCAAATATTTGCGCAAAGTCTGCAGCCAACGCATTGAGTGGCATCAACATGAATGCCGGTATCAGTCTTAACTATGCAGGGACAGCCTATTTTGGAGCACATGCCGCAGTTTTTGCATTTATCGGTATTGCAAACAAGCGGAGCATGCTTTTCTTTAACTATCAGAGCGCAAGGCCTACGGGAAATTATAACGCTAAGTTCGTCACGTTGAGTTTCTTCCTTAAGCGCCTTTTCCATTTCCTTCATATCAAATGGGTCTACTATACGAACATTTTTAATATTCATAGCTTCGCAGAGCTTAACCACATCGAGCGAAGGCGCTATTTCACCATGAATGTTCTTGCCGTTCATGGGGTTGTTTTGATGTCCGGTCATGCCGGTAATTGAGTTGTCGGCAACTATTACAGTGCCAACGGATTTATTGTACGCCATATTAAGCAAGCCTGTTAAGCCGCTGTGACAGAAGGTGGAATCGCCTAGCACGGCGACGGTTTTTTTAGCCTGTTCATTGCCGCGCGCCTTTTCAATGCCATGTGCCATACCTATAGATGCGCCCATGCAAACGCAAGTATGCACGGCGCTAAGCGGCGGCAAAGCACCAAGTGTATAGCAGCCAATATCACTCATAACGGTGAGATCCAGCTTCTTTAGCACATAGAATAAACCGCGATGAGGGCAGCCGGGACAGAGGACGGGGGGGCGTTTTGGTATATCCTGCGTCGTCATTGGGCCATACTGCTTACCCGAAGCAAACTTTTGCGCAACCTTTCGGGCGAATAATTCACCCTGTATTCCTGTGAATTCCTTACCCGTGCATTTGATTCCCCAGGATTTAATTGTTTCTTCAAAGAAAGGCTCCATGTCCTCAACGATATAAAGAGTATCAACTTGAGACGCGAAATCTTCTATAAGCTTCCTTGGCATGGGATACGCAAGGCCAAGCTTTAGTACGGAGGCGTTTGGAAGCGCCTCTTTTACATAATTGTAAGCCGCACCGGAGGTTATAACGCCTATCTTCTTATCTGCCCACTCAATGCGGTTAATAGGCAATGCGGAAGCATCATCGGCAAGACGCTTTTCACGCGCTTCAACCACCTCATGGCGCGCTATCATAAACGCGGGCATTGAAATGTATTTTTGAGGCTGCTTTTGATAGGCTTTCAACGCAACGTCCTCGCGCTGTGCAGTCTCGACAAGAGTTCTTGCGTGCGCAATTCTTGTTGTGAGCCTTAATATAACGGGGGTGTCGTATTTCTCGCTTATCTCATAGGCAAGCTTAACAAAATCCTTGCATTCCTGACTGTCCGAAGGATCCAAGCAGGGAGCATGAGCAGCTTTTGCAAGCATTCTTGTGTCCTGCTCATTCTGAGAGGAATGCATGCCGGGGTCATCTGCTACTACAACCATCATTCCCGCATTTATTCCAGTATAAGCGGCAGTAAAGAATGGATCGGCGGCAACGTTAAGGCCAACGTGCTTCATCGCGGCCATACTTCTCGCTCCGCCTACAGCCGCGCCGAGTGCAACCTCCACCGCGACTTTTTCATTCGGTGCCCACTCTGAATATATCTCCGGATAGTTTGCGACGTTTTCATTGATTTCTGTGCTGGGCGTACCCGGATATGCGCTAGATACGCGCACGCCGGCTTCAAATGCGCCTCTTGCAATGGCTTCGTTGCCAAGCATGAGTTGTTTCAAGGTTGTAATCCTCCTT
>CAZUUR010000100.1:0-6859 GCA_964622815.1 uncultured Oscillospiraceae bacterium
ACACAACAACTTAGTCGAAAGAATGGCCATAGTTGAGCAAAAGCTCAATTTTAGGGACTCTGACTAGCTGTAGTTGCGTTGTGTTCACACAACAACCTCGTTGAGCGCATGGCCATAGTTGAGCAAAAGCTCAGCTTTAGAGACTCTGACTAGCTGTAGTTGCGTTGTGTTCACACAACAACTTAGTCGAGCGCATGGCCATAGTGGAACAGTGGCTAAAAACTCACATATACATAACTAAACAAATATTGGAGGGAAAGAAAATGGAATTTTTCACATGGAATACGCTTGTGACATACACCGGCGCGACGCTTATAACCACGCTGGTTACGCAGCTTTTCAAGGGCGTTGGCTTTATCGACAAGCTGCCCACGCGTGTGTTTTCATACATTGTGGCGCTTGTGGTGATGCTGCTTGCGCACATATTCATGGGAAGCATGACTTGGGCGAACGCGGGTCTGTGCGTTGTGAACGCGGTGGTGGTGAGTCTTGCGGCAAACGGCGCGTTCGACATGACGTTACAAAAAACGCGCTGACGCGCATTTAATTAAAATGCCGGCTTTTGCATGACCCACGTTTTTCATAACAAACGAAAGGATACACCAATGACAAAAACACAGTTTCATGCCGCGCTATCCGCGCGGCTTTACGCATTGTACAATGAATTTCGCGCGGCGTACGCCCCTGAATGGGCGCGTCAGCGCGAGAACGAGCTGATGTATCGCGGGTGCGACTGGCAGGTGGCCGAGCCGTATCTCTCAACGGCGCTTTCGACGGCGCAAAATGCCGTCACGGTCACAAGGACTCAGCTTCCCGGGGCAGGCGGCACGCTTAGCGAGGCGGTGTATTTAGAGCAGACCGCCAAGCGCGACGGCGGGCAGACCGAGCCGCAGCCGGTGACGCCCGTTATCCAGTCCACAATAGAAAATATTCGCGCCGACCTCGCGGACGCACTGCCAGAGGCCGCTATTGTGGCAGACAAGACAGCGTATGCTAACGTGGCCGAAAAGCTCTGCGCCGTTATAAAGGAAAACCATCGCCGCTGCCGCTTCGAGCGCGAGTACGGCCTCATGGTGCTCGACTTGCTCGTTCACGGGTACGCCGTGCTTGAGGCCGGGTTTGATCCGTCCGCGTCAAAGGGCGTGGGCGGCGCGTATTTGCGGCGCGTGGACGTGGGCGGGGTGATGATAGACCCGCTGGTATCCAATTTGGAGGACGCCAGATGCGTGTTTGTGACGCGGCTTTATCCGCTTGAGAGCATAAAGGCGCACTATCCTCAAAAGGCGAACGAGCTGGACGGCGCGTTTTCGGGCGCGGGACATTTTTCAAGCGAAAAGGGCAGCACGGTATTTACCGGACGCATCGGCAATGCGGACGTTCGCCTCCAGGATTCGCTTGCAAACGGCGCGGTGGAGCGCGGCGTGGAGCTTATCGAATGCTACGAGCGCGAGTATGACGCAAAAACCGACACATATTCAGTGCATCTTACAAGATTAGCCGGCGGAGTTGTGCTCGAAAGCTCGCGCGATAGAGATGCCGGCGCACCGGCTGGCGGCACACCCGCTGGCGGGGAGAACACTCGCTTGCGCGGCGTGACCGCCACGGGCGAGTATCCATTTATAATTACAACGCTGTTTCCAAGGCGGGGCACGGCGCTCGGCTACGGCATAGTGGATATGTTTAAGCAGCAGCAGCTTTATGCGGACAGGCTCGACAGGATAATACTCAAAAACGCGCTTATGGCGTCGCACAACAAGCTGCTTGTCACATCGGCCTCGGGCTTTGACCCGGACGACCTTCGCGATTGGTCCAAGGAGGTGCACAGGGGCGATTCGCTGTCGGGCGTGACATGGTTTCCCACAGCCCCCCTGCCCGCTTATGTGATAAGCTATGCCGAAAGGCTTCGCGCGAGCATAAAGGAGGAGAGCGGGCAAAACGAGTTTTCGCGCGGCGGAGTGGCGGCGGGCGTGACGGCGGCGAGTGCCATTGCGGCATTGCAGGAAATGGGCTCTAAGCGCTCGCGCATGATACAGCGAAGCGTTCACGCGGCGTTTGAGCAGGCGGTGCGTCTTGAACTGGAGGCGGAGCGCGCGGGTGCAAGCGTGCCAAGGCTTGTGAGAATGCCAAGTGAGGAGATATTTACCTCGGCGGATATGTACGCTAAAACGGCTTTGGGCAATCTTCTGCCTATTGAGTTTTCCGTCACAGTAAAGGCGACGCGCGAAAACCGCTTCGTGGTGGCGGCGCAGAATGAGCTTGCACTGAATTTGGTGCGAATGGGCATGATAACGCCCGAAATAGGGCTTAACATGATGAGCTTTGACGGCAAGGACGAGGCGGTTGAGAAAATGCGCGTTATCATGGAGGCCGCAAGCGAAAGCACAAAGGGCGCTCAAACGGCTCAAGACGCGGGTGAAAATGAAGCGAAACCCGCCGACGGCCGCGAGCGCAGCCCATACACGGAAAAAAACGCGCGAGGCGGCAACGCATTGCGAGGTAACGCCCTGTGGGGCAGGCGATGACAAGTCCGGACGAGCTAAGAAAGACGGCTATAGCGACGCTGCTTGAGGTGTGCGGCTCACTGGACGCGAAGCCCTCAGAGCTTGTGAGCGCCGCCCGCGCCCTCCTTGCAGTTGCCCCGGAAGACGAGACGGAGGAGCTAATGCCAAAGGTGATAGTGGTGTTTGAAGGGGATAAGAAGGAGGAGGCGCAGTAGCGCTGCTAGAACGGGTGCGGCAAAATAAGCGGGTACGGGAAAGATGCGGCGGCGGAAAAATAAGCGGCGGCGGGTTCAGGGGAACCCGCCCTACGGAGCGAACAGATTGAAGGGGCGGCAAAACCGAAGGTTTTGACGTACCGCGAAGCGTAACGACGTTGGGTGGAATGAGTCTCGGTGGTCGCTCCTGCCCCGCAGGGCATACAATCCGTTTTGACGACATGCGCGTCAAAACGGAATAAAAGCCGTCAGGCTTTTTACCCCCTCGCAACCACCGCCCGAAAATTGTCGCAACAATTTTAGGTGGTTGTGCAATCCGTTTGCGACGGCGAAGCCGCCGCAAAATTACTCGCTATGCACTTGCCAGCTTGCGCTTGAGCGAAAATGTAGGGGCGGGTCTTGACCCGCCCGCGGGATTCATCTAAGGTTGCGGGACGGTCAAGACCGTCCCCTACGGGGTGACGGGGCGCGAAGCGCCTAACGCGAAACCAAAACCTTTTCCGCGCCTTCTTCCCTAAACTGCGTGGTATACAGATCGTAGTAATACCCCTTTAGCTTGAGAAGCTCCTTATGCGTGCCGCTCTCGGTTATCTTGCCGCCGCGGATAACCAATATCCTGTCGGCGTTCTTAATCGTGGAGAGGCGGTGGGCGACTATGAAGCTGGTGCGATTTTTGAGCACATGCGTTATAGCGTCCTGTATAAGCTGCTCAGTCTCGGTGTCGATGGAGCTGGTGGCCTCGTCGAGCACGAATATTCGCGGGTCGGCAAGTATAACTCGCGCGAAGGAGATAAGCTGCTTTTGCCCCGTTGAAAGCCTTACGCCGCCTTCGCCAACTTCGCTTTCGTAGCCCTTATCCTGCTTGAGAATAAATTCCTCGGCATGGACGAGCTGTGCGGCTCTTTGCACGTCCTCATCGGAGGCGTCCTTGCGGCCGTAGCGGATATTATCCGCTATTGTGCCGGAGAATAGGTGCGGCGTTTGCAGCACATAGCCAAGGCTGTTTTCAAGCCAGAGCTGACTGCGCTCCTTATAATCGCGCCCGTCTATGAGCACGCGGCCCTCGGTGGGCTCGTAAAAGCGGCATACGAGGTTGACTATGGTGCTCTTGCCCGCGCCCGTCTCACCGACCAACGCTATAGTTTCGCCCTGATTAACGTGAAGGTTGAAATCGGTTAAAACCTTCTCGCCATTTTTATAGGCAAAGGAAACGTGCTCAAACTCAACCTCGCCGTTTAACGGCTCCCAGTTCTCGCGCTTGGGATTAAAGGAATCGCCGTACTTCTGGATTACCTCCGGCGTATCCTCTATTTCGGCGGGCGTGTCTATTAGCGCGATAACGCGCTCGGCGCTCGCCTGCGCGCTCTGAAGCTCCGCAAATATGCCCGCGAGCTGCTGCACAGGCTCAAAGAAGTTTGTGGTATACGATATAAAGGCCGAAAGCGTGCCGAAAGTCATGCCGAGGGCTATAACCTTTGTGCTGCCAACGCCGAGCGCCAAGGCTGTGCCTATTGCGCCGAGGAACATGACGAGAGGCATGAATATCGCCGAGAGCACTGCGCTTTTTACGGAGTTCTTCTTCATGAAATCGGTAAGCTCGGAAAACTCGCTGTAATTGGCTTCCTCACGCACGAGGGTCTTTGTGGTCATTGCGCCCATTATGCCCTCGTTGAACGCGCCGGTTATGCGGGAATTAGTCTTTCTCACGCGGCGCTGATGCTTGAGGATCTTCTTTTGGAATATCAGCGATATAATAGCAAGCGGCGGCATGACCACCATTACCAGCAGCGCGAGCCGCCAGTCGAGCGAGAACATCGCCGCGATAGCGCCGACCACATACACGGCCGCCCACATCATATCGACTATGCTCCACGCAAGCATTTCAGAAAGCCTTGCAATATCGCTCACCATGCGCGCCATTAGATAGCCAACGGCGGTAGTATCGTAAAAGGAGAAGGAAAGCTCCTGCAATTTTTTGTACGCCTGCTGGCGAATATCGTAGGAGATGCTCATCTCAAGCCTGCCCGCGCGCGACACGAACAGGAAAACGCCAAAGCTTTGCAATATGACCATGCCGACATACACAATGATAAACTCGGTCAGGCCGTTTAGCGTATTATTCTCGATAAAGGTATCAATAGCATATTTGCTTAAAAGCGGATAAAGAATATCCATCACCGCCACAAGCGTCATAATTATCATCGTCATTATGACGATCTTCTTGTATTTCCACGCGTACTTCCAAAGTCGCGCCCATATCTTTAGATCGACCTTTTTATCAGAACCTGTTTCAAAATCGATCTCTTCTATCATAGAAGCCATTTTTATGACCATTGCTTTCGTCTTGCGAAAGCTTCCTTTCTTTGGGAATTGAGGGTGGTTTTGCGAAGCAAAATCTTCGCCGCTCTCGGCGAAGAAAGCCTCAAAACCGGGCATGAAAGACGAAGTCTTTCATGCTGTTAACCCTGCTTTCTTTAACTAGCTCACCATATTATTGACTGTTCCGGAACCCACCCAGCCACCATATCCGGTTTACAGTATACCTACGGCTTGCCGTTTATTTCTATTTATAATGTGCGTTTCCCGAAACCCACCCTTGTGCCCTTTTGGGGCAACCCTACCGTGTTCGGGATTACGCAATATTCAAGCTTCGCTTGAACTTACAAATATTTCTTTGGTCATCTTAGGATGACCAATCCGCTTCGCGGAACCGAAATATTTCAAATCTAAGCTTTGTTTGAACTTTTCCTAATGAGGGGTTGCGCTTGAGCGAAGCGCGAAGCGCCCTACATCTCGTCCTGCTTGAGCTCGACCTCTAAGGCGTTCTGTATCTCGGCAATGCGCCTGTAAAGACCGTCCTTATTAACAAGCTCGTGGTGCGTGCCTTCCTCCACCAATTCGCCGTGCTCCAAAACAAGTATCTTATCGGCCTTGGAAAGCGTTGTTATGCGGTGCGAGATAATGAACGTGGTGCAGTTCTCCTTGCGCTTTGCAAGCGCCTCGCGTATCGCCGCGTCAGTCTCGGTATCAACAGCCGAGAGCGAATCGTCGAAAATAAGTATCGGCGCGCGCTGCATGAGCATTCTGGCTATTGCCACACGCTGCTTCTGTCCGCCCGAGAGCGTGACGCCGCGCTCGCCCACTATGGTGTCATAGCCATTTTCAAAGCCTGAAACAACATCGTGTATGGCGGCGGTGCGCGAAGCCTCGAAAATATCCTCGTCGCTCGCGTCCGGCTTGACTATGCGGATATTCTCCTTTATGCTGCGCGAATAGAGGAACGGCTCTTGAAGCACTATGCCTATATTCGAGCGCAGATGCTCGTGACAAATATCGTTAATGTTCACGCCGTCAACCGTTATCTCGCCCTTCGTCACGGTGTAGAGCCGCTGCAAAAGCTGCACAAGACTCGTTTTGCCGCTGCCGGTAGAGCCTAGTATCGCTATCGTCTCGCCGGGCTTTGCGGTGAAGGAGATGTTCTTTAAAACATCGTCCGGCGTATCGTAGCCGAAGCACACATTCTTAAAGGCGATGTCGCCCTTTATTTCGGGTGAAAGCGCTTTGCCGGGCTCGGCTTCGGCGGGAGCGTCCAGTATCTCTCTTAGCCTACCAAAGCTCACCGTGCTGCGGCCCAAATCCGCAAGCACGCGGCCGAGCTGACGTACCGGCCACGTTATCATGGCGCAGTAGGTGGTAAAGACCACCAGATTGCCCAGCGTAAATGTACCCTCAACGCAGTAGATAATGCCAACGATAAGCGTAAGCGCTATCTGAAAATATCCAAGGCAGTCCGTGCCGCCCCAGTACATGCCCAGAAGCTCAATGAGCTTGAGGGTCTTTTTTCTGAAATCATCATTGCTGCGGGTGAATTTATCCATTTCGTCCCGCTGCTGGCCAAATGCGCGCACAACGCGCACGCCGGTGAGATTTTCCTGTATGGTGGCCGAAAGCACGCCCTCCGCCTCGTCCGAAAGCTTAAAGTATTTTTTCACATACTTAAAATATACGAACGAGATAACGAATAGTATCGGCAGCAGCGCCAGCGATATTAGCGCCATGCGCGTGTCTATCGAAAACATGATGAGGCACGCGAACGCCACCATCGCCACCGTGCGCACTATTTCAAGCAGCTGCACCGAGATA
>CAZUUR010000101.1:0-6831 GCA_964622815.1 uncultured Oscillospiraceae bacterium
CGCGCATAAAGGAGCGGCTCGAGGCGGGTCTGCCCGCGCGCGGCATGGAGCTTGACGAAGCTGAGGCGGAGCTTGTAAAAAGCTTTTTCCTGCTAACGAGCAAGCCCATGATATACGTCGCCAATATTTCAGAGGACGATATAGGCGGCGAAAACGATTATGTTAAAACCGTGTATAAGGAGGCCGCCAGGGAAAACGCGGGCGCTTTGACTATCTCAGCGAGGATAGAGGAGGAGGTAGCCGCGCTGCCTGACGATGAGAAGAACGAGTTTTTAAAGGAGCTGGGCGTAGATGAAAGCGGGCTTGACAAGCTCGTTAAGGAATGCTATTCCCTCCTTGGACTTATGAGCTTTTTGACCGCGGGGCCAAAGGAGGTTCGCGCGTGGACGATTAAAAAGGGTACTAAAGCGCCGCAGGCGGCGGGCAAGATACATTCCGATTTTGAGCGCGGGTTTATCCGCGCCGAGATAGTTTCCTTCAAGGATCTGGTAGAAAACGGCTCTATGAACGCCTGCAAGGAAAAAGGGCTTATCAGGAGCGAGGGCAAGGACTATGTTATGAAGGACGGGGACGTTACGCTGTTTAGATTCAACGTATAGCGCCCCCGCCGGATTCGCAAACTAAATCAACCAGCGAGGATAATATTTATGTCACAGTCAAGAGTATGCTTTACGGATTTTCGGGTACATAATGGCGATACGATACAAAAAAAGCTTGAGCGCCTTATTTTGGCGGCAGGCTTTGACGAGATAGATTTTGACGGCAAGTATGTTGCCATAAAGATTCATTTCGGAGAGCCGGGCAATCTCGCGTTTTTGCGTCCCAACTACGCAAAAACCGTGGTTGATATGGTGCGCTCGCGCGGCGGCAAGCCGTTTCTTACCGATTGCAACACCCTTTATGTGGGCGGCCGCAAGAACGCGCTCGACCACATGGACTCGGCGTATATAAATGGCTTTTCGCCGTTTTCCACCGATTGCCACATAATAATTGCCGATGGGTTAAAGGGCACAGACGATGTGGCCGTACCCGTCGAGGGCGGCGAATATGTGAAAAGCGCCATGATAGGCCGCGCCATTATGGACGCGGACATAGTTATATCGCTCAACCATTTCAAGGGTCACGAGTCCACCGGCTTTGGCGGCGCGCTTAAAAACCTCGGCATGGGCTGCGGCTCGCGCGCGGGCAAGATGGATATGCACTGCGAGGGCAAGCCATACGTTGACGCAAGGCGCTGCATAGGCTGCGGCGCGTGCGTTCGTATCTGCGCTCACGACGCGGTGAAGGTGGACAGCAAGACGCATATCGCCGCTATCGACCTTAAAAAGTGCGTCGGCTGCGGGCGCTGCATAGGCGTTTGCCCCAAGGACGCAACCAACCCCGGTGACGATGCCGCCAACGATATTCTCGATAAAAAGATAGCCGAATACACAAAAGCCGTTGTGGACGGCCGCCCCAATTTCCATATAAATATTATCACCGATGTTTCGCCCCTTTGCGATTGCCACAGCGATAACGACGCGCCCATAGTGCCAAACGTGGGCATGCTCGCCTCGTTCGACCCCGTGGCCGTGGACGTGGCCTCGGCTGACGCGGTCAACGCGCAGACGCCGCTCAAGGCCAGCGTATTGGGCGACGCCGTGTTAAACTCGCGCGGCATAGGCGGCGGGCGCGGCGGTCACGACCATTTTGACGCGATAAACCCCGCCACAGACTGGCGCGTGACAACCGACCATGCGCAGAAAATAGGCGTTGGCAATTCCGAATATGAATTGGTTACGGTGAAATAAAGCGCAGCCCCAAGGAGGCCACATGCCCGAAACGCCTAAAATCCTTATTGTTGAGGACGACGCAACTATCGCCGCCGCCATAGCCTCAGAGCTTTCGCGCTGGGGGTTTGAGGCGGCGGTGACGGAGGATTTCGCGCATGTTATGGAAAAATATTTACTGGTGATGCCATCGCTGGTGCTGCTGGATATATCGCTTCCATTTTACAATGGGTTTTATTGGTGCGCGAAAATCCGCGAAAGGTCAAGCGTGCCGATAATATTCATCTCCTCCCGCGCGGACGATATGGATATAGTAATGGCAATGAATATGGGCGGCGACGATTATATTGCAAAGCCGTTTTCCCTTGAGGTGCTGCTGGCGAAGGTGAGGGCGGTGCTAAGGCGCTCCGGCGCGCTCGGCGAAGCGACGGCCGCGCTTGGCTTTTCGGGCGCGAGGCTCGACCCCGCACGCTCGGAGCTTGTGAAAAACGGCGTTTTAGTTGAGCTGACAAAAAACGAGCTGAGGATAATTTCACTGCTCACGGAGAATAAAAACGCCATTGTCTCGCGCGAAAAGCTAATGAGCGCATTGTGGGAGTCCGGCGATTTTGTGGACGATAATACGCTTGCTGTAAACGTGAACCGGCTTAGAAAAAAGCTTGCCGCGCTCGGCCTTGAAAACGCGATAAAGACCTGCCGCGCGCAGGGGTATATGCTCGATGAGGATTAAGCTTTACATTCGCTCAAAGCTCAAATATTTGCTGCTTGTGTTCATTTTGTTAATAATCTTCTTTTCAACATGGGTGCTTTGGGGCAATAGCGCGAGTGCCGCCGTATACTGCATGGGGCTGTGCGCTTTTGTGTGCGCGGCGTTTTTTGCGGCGGATTTTTTGCGCACGCGCAGGCGGCATAAGGAGCTTGAGGCGCTAAAGGCCGCGCTATCGGACTATGTGAGCGCACTGCCCTCCATGCCGGACGTTATCACCGAGGATTACAGGGAGCTGGCGCAGATGTGCCGCGAGGAGCTAAAGAATAAGATAGCGGCGCTCGATCGCGTGCATAATGAAACTATTGAATATTATACCATGTGGGTGCATCAGATAAAAACGCCGCTGGCGGCGCTTTCACTCATATTGGGCGACGGCGGCGACCCGCGTGCGCGCGAGGAGCTTTTTAAGATAGAGCGGTATGCCGAAATGGCGCTGCGCTTCCCGCGTACAGGCTCGCTCAAGAGCGATTTGGTGCTCTCAAGGCAGGATATTGACGCGCTCATACGCGAGAGCGTGAAAAAATACTCGGTGCTTTTTATAGGCGCGCGCGTGACGCTTGTGCTTGAGAATACGGGAGTTTTTGCCGTTACGGACGGCAAATGGTTCTGCTTTATGCTCGAGCAGTTCATTTCAAACGCCGTAAAATATACCCGCGCGGGCGGAACGATAAAAATTTCGGCTGGAAACCGGCCGCGCAGCATCGTTATTTTGGATAGCGGCATAGGCATACGTCAGGAGGACGTGCCGCGGGTATTTGAGCGCGGCTACACCGGCATAAACGGGCGCGTTGACAAGCGCGCCTCCGGCATTGGCCTCTACACCGCAAAGACCGTGGCAGACGCGCTTGGCGCGTATGTCTCCCTCACAAGCGAGGAAGGCAGAGGAACGCGCGTTGAGATAGTGCTGCCAAAGGACGGCGAGTTTGAGTGAGGGGATAAGGGGCGGCGTGCTGTTATGATGCCCAAGCGAAAATGCACAAGATTGAAGGAATACGATTATTCGTCAGGCGAAGTGTATTTTTTGACGCTGTGCGCGGAAAATGGAAAGAAGATATTCGGCGAAATCGTAGGGTACGCCGTCCCCTACGGTGAGAATAAAACGCAATCTCCGGCAAACCAGGCGATTCCGGCGCTGATGTCTACGCTTAAACGCATGACGAATAAAGCTGCCAAAACAAATCTATGGCAGCGCGCCTATCACGACCACATAATCCGCGACGAACATGATTATCAACGAATATGGCATTATCAAACCCCGCCAAATGGGCGCTCGACTGCTATTTCAAAAGCTAATCAAAGCTTGGCTTTGCTTTTGATTAGCTTTTTGCTCAGCGGCAAGCGCCGCCGCTGCGCCTACGCGGCGTTTGTGCCGGTTGCGACAGCCGCGCCGCTAAGCCTTTTTTCAAACCACCCGGCCATATCCCTGCCGGCGGCCTCGCTGAAAGCGGCGATAACGTCGCTGCCGTGCATGCGCCCGCCGGAGAAGGAATAATACATATTTTTGAGCGCGGCAAAAAACGTCTCCTCGCCAAGCTCCTCTATAAGCTCCATATACATTCTAAGCCCCTGCGGGTATATGCCCCAGTATTCGCCAGTTTCCTCCGGATAATCGTATATGCTAAGGTCAAGGCGCAAGCCGCCCGTGTCGCCAGAGGAGGCGTAGCGGTAGGCGGACTGATAGCCGTTTGGATAATCCTGCTTAATATATAGCGCCGCGAGCGCTTGACACAGCGCCTCGTCCACCCACGGCTCCATCACCGAGTCCGTGCCCACAACGCCATAGAACCACTGGTGCGCCACCTCGTGCGCTATTGTGAAGGCGTTGTCTGCGCCGCCGCCTGGGTCTGAGGTGTTTGCGCCGAGCATTATGGCCTGCGCAAATTCCATGCTGCCGCTAAAATCGGCCTGAGTGAGCACGAGGCTCTTATACGGATACGGGGTTATTTTTTCGCTGAAAAACTCCAGCGCGTTCGCGGCGGTGCGCGCCGAAAACTCCGAGCGCGCGCGACTCCTGCAATATGCCGTCACCTTGACGGCGTCAGACGCTGTCACCGTGAACTCCGCCGTCTTTTCGCCCATCACGGCAAAGTAGAACTCGCGCACCTGCGATGCGCTGAAAAGCGTCGAGCGCACGCCGTTTTCAACCAGCTCGTCTATTCTGTTGCCTGTCGCCGCCGCGCGATAGCTCTCCGGCACGGATATTAGCACCCTGTAGTCCGACGAGTTGAAAAGGCACGGATCGCCGTTGTGCGAATACGCGTCCGTGCGCCACGCGCCGTTTTCATACGCCGCCGCCGTGGGCAGCACATTGCCTAAGCTATACATATATTCGTGCGTGCCGCATATCCTCGGCGTGTCCGGCACATTGACGGTGAACTCAGCGTAAAGCTGCGCGCTCTCGCCATAGCCTATCTCCTTTGGAAGCGGAGCCATGAGCGTCGCGCCAGATGCCTCAAAATAGCTCGGCTCGCCGTTTATCGCCACGGACGTCACGCTCACCATGCCGGGCGTTATGCGGTTTTGATATAAATTTAGCACTATCGCGTATATGGGCTCGGAGGCCCTGCACAGATAATCAAGCGTCATCTGCCCGGTGAGCACGCGCGTTTCGGGGTCGAAGGCGAGCGTAAAATTATATGAGTCGCGCTCCAGCGGCAACGCGGGAGAGGAAGCGGGGGTCGCGTCGGGCGTGGAGGGCAAAATCGGGGTCGACGCTTTGGCGGGGGAGGCCAAAGCGGTGGGCGCGGCGGTCACAGGCGCGTCGGCGGGAACAGTCGCGTCGACGGGAACAGTCGCATCGGCGGGAGCGGCGCAGCCAAGAAGCGTCGCGATGAGGAGAATAAGCGCGAGGAGCGCGGCGAGCTTGCGGTAAGTCTGCATAAAAAATCATCCTATCAAATTATAGTAGTTATATTTTACTACAAATATGCGGATATGATATAATAAATTAAAAAAAATTGAGAGGCCACAAAAATGTCTGAACCAAGATTTCTTCGCGGCGGCGCGGCCTACGGGCAGACGAGCGTGGAAAACGTTTTTTTAATGGAATATATGCCAAGGCTTTCGCCTGAGGCGGTGAAGGCATATCTGTTCGGGCTGATGCTCAGCCAATGCCCGGAGGCGGCGGAGATAAGCATGCTCAGCGCACTCGATATGGACGAAGCGACGCTTGCTGCGGCGCTTTCACAGCTTGAGCGTGCGGGTCTTGTGAAGCTTTCGGGCGTGGACGGGAGCATGTGTGTGAGCATGGTGCGGCTGTGGCAAAAGAGCGAGATAAGCGACGCGGTTTCAAAGCACACGCGCTTTGGGCAGCTCAACTTGCGGCTTGCTAAGGAGCTTGGCGCGCGCGTGCTCACCGGCGCGGAGCTTGAAAAGGTTTACGACTGGATAGATATTTTCGGCTTCGATGAGGACGCGGCGCTCGCCATAGTGCGATACTGCGTTAAAATGAAGGGTGCGCGGGTGAGCGTTAATTATATGGATTCGGTTGCGCGCGCGTGGGCGGACGAGGGTCTGCTCGATGCGCTCTCGGTGCAAAAGCGGGTTTTAGAGCGCATGGAATATGCGTCCGGCGCACAGGAGATAGTGAACCGCTTCAAGCTTGGCAGGCGTGCCACGCTCGACGAGATGGCCATGTATGAAGCGTGGGTGAAAAAAAGGAATATTTCGCCGGAGGTTATTATGGCGGCGTGCGCGGAGCTTACGGGCGCACAAAATCCGTCGTTTAAATATCTTGACACGGTGCTTTCAACCTATCAGCTAAACGACGCAAGCTCGCGCGAGGGGCTTGCGCAGTATGAGCACAGCCGCGACGCGGTGAGCCTGCTCGCGCAGGAGATGCTAAAGCGTGCGGGCATAAAGCGTGCCGCCACGCAAAAGCAGCGCGAACAGGTTGAGCGCTATAAGGACGTGATGCATATTGACACGGAGCTTATCCTTTTCGCGGCGGACGAGGCGCGCGGCTCGTCGCGCCCGTGGAACGTTATTGAAAGGCTGCTCGACGCATTTTTTAAGGATAATATCAGCTCTGTCGCGGCGGCGCGCGAATATATAGATAAAATGCCCCAGTCCGCAAAGGAAAGCGCCCGCTTCGCCCCCTACGGCAAGGGCCGCAAGAGCATGGATTACGCGCAGAGGACGTATTCAGAGGACGATTTAAAGGATATAGGGATAAAGCTTATAGATTAGTAAATGTGCAAATCGCCGGAGGCGATTAGCACTTGGAGACGCCGATATGCGCAAACGCTAACCGCGAAGCGATTTGAGTAAACGCTAACCGCGAAGCGATTTGAG
>CAZUUR010000102.1:0-6747 GCA_964622815.1 uncultured Oscillospiraceae bacterium
TACGCAAAAAGTCCCCTAAACCCGCAGGTTTAGAAGACCTTTTTTGACAGTCTGATGCGCTTTCCACATTTTATGGAAAGCGCATTTTGATCTCATCTGCCTAGCATTTTAAGCATTATATCCGGCTTATTGGTGATTATGGCGTTTATGTTTGCTTCGGCTAGTTTTTGGCCGTCTTCAAGGCTATTAACCGTCCACGAATTTATCATAACTCCGTTTTTATTGCAGCCTTCAATTAAGCCGGGGCAGTTTAAAGCGGCGAAATAGTGGGGGTGGATAGCGTCCGCCTTTAAATAGTTTGCATATACCCATGGGTCAACGATGCCGCAGGAATATAAAAGACCAATTTTAGCGTTAGGGTCAACCTCTCGCAATTTCATAAGCACATAATGATTGAATGAGGAGTAGATTATGCGTCCTTCAAAACCCATTTCGCGCTCTAATTCTATAAGCTTGTCCCAAATGCCATAATAAATAACAACATCGCATTTGATTTCAATATTTAAATATAGATCGGTATTCTTTAATAACCCTAATACTTCCTTTAACGTGGGTATTCTTACGTTTGAATAGCCTTCCTTGCCATACGAAAAATCAAGTTTTTTAAGCTCTTGGCATGTCATGTCCACAACGCGTCCGTGTCCGTTTGAGGTTCTATCCACGGTTTCATCGTGTATTACCATGAGCTTGCCGTCTTTACTCATGTGTACATCAAGCTCTATACCATCAGCACCCATATCAATAGCCATTTTATAGGCAGGAATGGTATTCTCAGGAGCGTATGCGCTCGCGCCCCTATGTGCCCAAACTTTAGTTGCCATAATTTTCCCTCCATAATTACACTATTCAACCATAATATAGCGCCAAAATGTGCTAAATTCAAGCATTTTATGCGTTATTTAAGCTCAATCATCACGGGACAGTGGTCGCTGCCCATGATTTCCGGCAATATTATGCTCTTATCTAAGCGCTCTTGCAGCCTGTTGCTTATAATAAAATAGTCTATTCTCCACCCTATATTTCTTTGCCTTGAATTGCTCATATAGCTCCACCATGAATATGCGCCCGCCTGCTCCGGGTGCAAAAATCTAAAGCTGTCCAAAAAACCATTTTTAAGAAGCGTGGTGAATTTTTCACGCTCCTTATCGGTGAATCCGGCATTGTTATGATTATTTTTTGGATTTGCAAGATCAATTTCGCAATGTGCGACGTTTAAATCCCCGCATAAGACCACGGGCTTTTTTGCGTCGAGCTCCATGAGATATTCTCTAAAAGCATCTTCCCAAAGCATTCTCGCATCAAGCCTTGTTAATTCGCGCTGTGAATTTGGCGTATAGCAATCAACAAAATAAATATCGTCAAGCTCAAGCGTAATAACGCGCCCTTCGTTTGCGAGGCCGGTGCTCACGGCCGCGTCAAAGTCGTACTGTACGGATAACGGCTCGTGCTTTGTGAACACTGCGGTTCCGGAGTAGCCCTTTTTAATTGCGCTATGAAAGAATTGCTTATGCTCCGGCGTCAATAGCTCAACTTGATTAGGTTGAAGCTTGGTTTCCTGTATTGCGAACACATCAGCGTTTATAAATTTGAAGAAGTCTTCAAAGCCCTTGCCTAAGCAAGAACGCAGCCCGTTAACATTCCATGAAACAAATCTCATCTATACTGCCCCCATCATCTGTAAAAAGTGTTTCCACCAATAAATTCACGTAAAACGGAAGTTGGCGGTATTTCGTCTTCAACATCGGCGTCGAGAATATAGTTTAAGAATTTGACTATGTCTCGTGCTTGCGCATAATATTTACTTTCAGGCGGCACATCGCTTAGCAGAGGGTATACGTATTTTTTAAGTATCGCAACCTCATAAACGAATGTGGTATTAAATAAGGCGTCGGCATATTCCTGATAAGGGAATATCCACATTTCTTCGCCGCGTCTTACGCTTGGCCACATGGAAAGCGTTTGCTCCATAGATGCGTTTCGCGTTTCATAATCGCGCACAAGGCGGCGCAAGAGGCGAAGATCGGTTGTTCTTATCCTGTTATGATCATCTAGATTAAGCGTGGTGAGCGCACTGACATATACCCTGAAAATTTTACTCTCGTCTATATCTGGAGAGATCATCAAGGGATTCATACCGTGTATGCCTTCGATAATAAGCGGTTGATCATTGACAGCTTTAACAATTTTTCCTTTGGGAGCGCGAGCGCCTGTCATAAAATCAAATATAGGCGTTTCAACCTCGTCTCCGTTTAGCAGGGCGGCGAGGTCTTTGTTAAAGCGCGCAATATCAAGCGTGTTTATATGCTCTAAGTCGCGTTCGCCATGCTCATTGAGGGGAATAGCATCTCTGTCCAGATAATAATTATCAAGCGAAAGCATGATAGGTTCCTGACCAAGCACTCTCAACTGAGTGGCGAGCCTGTGCGCAGATGTGGTTTTGCCGGAGGAAGATGGGCCAGCCACCATAACCGCCTTTGCACCCTTTGTAACTATTGCATCTGCAATATTTGCGTAGCTCTTTTCGTGAAGCGCTTCATTAACTCTTATAAGCTCTCGTATTGTGCTGTTTTCCACATGAGTGTTAAGCTCGTTTACCGTGTTGCATTTCATTAAGCAACCCCAGTCGTCGCTTTGATGAAAAACAGAGGCGAGCTTTTTTAGCTCAGTATAGTCTGAAGGTACGTCAGGCTCATCGGAGCGCGGCATCATCATCATGCAAGCGCCATCTACATATTTAAGCCTAAATACGTCTACATAATCGGTGCTAGGCGCCATTTCGCCATAAAAATAATCCATGTGTCCTTCGGCACGATAAACGTCAAAATAGCTGAATTTGCGCCATTTTAGCAGCTTTGCCTTATCAAATTGGCCGTCGCCCTCAAAAAAATCTATAGCGTCACCTATAGGCAGACGTTTTCTCTCGAGTGGCAAGCCAAGCCTTACAAGCCGCCTAAGCTCGCTTTCAAGAAGGATAACGTCTTGCTCGCTGAGCGCGGGTTCTTTTTCGATTGTAGTAAACAGACCTCCGCCCAAGGCGTAATGCACTTGAAGCCGAGCTTTAGGGTAGAGCTTTCTTACTGCAACTATTAGGCAAAATTTTAGCGTGCGCTCATATACGCGACGCCCCATCTCTTCACCGTACCGTAGCAGATGAATGTCAACATCGCGGAACGGCGTATATCTTAGGCTGAATATCTCTCCGCCTATCTGTGCTGCAAGCGGGCGCATTTTTAAAGAATCACTATCAAGAGAAAGCATTTTTATTGCGTCTAAAATGCTCTGCCCTTGCTCAATTTCACATATTATTCCGTCTAACGAGAGCTTCATGGGCTGCTATACCTCCGCAAAACATATTGAATATAGATAGACTATACTAGAATTATAGCATAATCAAGGAAAAACAATGCAAGATTTGTAAGTTTTATGATTTAGACAAACATTTGGAAATAAATCTGTTATAATAGAGTTTGTTATTTATCGGCATGCGAGGGGCAGTTTATGGAAAAGAAACAGGAATCATTTATTAAGGGCGCGGCGATACTGGGTATTGCGGGGCTTCTAGTTAAAATAATAGGAGCATGCTTTAGGATACCGTTGGCAAACGCAGTTGGTACCGTAGGCATGAGCTATTATGAGGTTGCATATCCTTATTATTCTGCGCTGCTAGTTATTTCGAGCGCAGGCTTACCGACCGCCATATCTAAAATGGTTTCTGAACGCGTTACCCTTGGCGATTTGCAGGGAGCAAAGCAGGTGCTAAAAAAGGCTCAGCTTTTGCTGCTCATAATAGGCGTTATCACGGGCACTATCATGTTTTTTGGCGCGGATTGGTTAGCTTCAATATCAACATTTAATAAAGCGTCGTTATCATTTAAAGCACTTGCGCCGGCTTTATTGATAGTATCCTTAATGTGCTCATACAGGGGCTATCTTCAGGGTTTGCAAATGATGACGGGGACCGCCGTATCTCAGGTAGTAGAGCAGGTGGGTAAGCTTGCCATAAGCCTTACCCTTGCGATAAAGCTTTTGCCTCAAGGCCCTGAGTATGCGGCGATGGGGGCGCTTATAGGCGTTTCAATTTCAGAATTGCTCGCGCTCATTACAATAATAGTCTTTTATATTGTAAACAAAAAAAGCCTCGCCTCCAGATTAGGAAAAAGCGTAAGCATAAGAAAGAACGATAATATAGTACGCACATTGTTTGCTATCGCTATCCCAATAACGATAGGCGCGTCCATAGGCCCACTTACGGGCATTGTGGACAGTGCGCTAATAGGCAGAATCTTGCGCGAAATAGGGTTTAGCGAGCAAACCGCTCAAACCGCATATTCCATACTGCGCGCGAATGTGTCCACATTGATTAACATGCCGGGCGTGTTTACAATGTCACTTGCCATGAGCCTTGTTCCCGCAATATCGGCATCAATGACCGTGAGAAACTATAAAAGCGTGCGCAGATCGGCAAAAATGGGCTTGAAGCTGGCGCTGCTCATAGGGTTGCCCTGTGCCGCGGGCTTATTTCTTTTAGGTAAGCCAATATTATCCATGCTCTACTCAAATCTTACCGAAGCGGAGCTGGCATTGGGCGAGGATCTTATGCGAACAGCCTCGATAGGAGTTATTTTTCTTTCGCTCGTGCAGGCTATGACAGGGGTTATTCAAGGCATAGGTAAGCCAAACGTCCCGGTTTTCAATCTTTTTATCGGTTTTATACTCAAAGCGATAACAATGATTATTTTAATGCGCGACCCTGATATCAATATTCAGGGTGCGGCAATATCCACGGTGGTTTGCTATGCTTACGCAGGCATAATGGATATGCTGTATATAATCAAAAAAACGAATATGCAGCTAAATATATGGGATATGTTTGGCAAGCCCGTCGTTGCAACGCTATTCATGGCAGCGAGCGTGTTTTTGGCAAAAACGCTTTTGAGCGGAAAAGGCACTATAGGCACGCTTATAGCTGTTGGGGCAGGATTAATCGTATTCCTTATATGCGCGCTTGTATTTAGAATGCTCAGCAAGGAAGAATGTGAAATGCTGCCGGGCGGAAGGCGGCTAAGCCGGATTTTATTTAAGGAGAGCACTCAAAGATGACATCACTAAATGAACTATATAACTTCACACATGAACGCTTTGGCGAAACACCCGTAAGCATCGTGTTTGGCGATAAACTGCCAAAAAGATTTGCCTCTGATACGGCATATATTATTTTATATGCTCAGAATGCGTCGTTGAGTGAGATATACGCCCGCTTAAAAGCAAAATATCCACTTTCCCATGCTGTATATGTTTTTAATAAAGCTGAAATGACGCTAGAGTCATTATCACGTTACGACGTTTGCCCAAACGATTTTATAATAATTCCGCCAGTAAAAATCGAAGAAAGTATAAGCTGCGATTTAGACGACTTGTGTGCCATAATGAAGCGGCTGCGCGCACCCGACGGCTGTCCGTGGGACGCGGAGCAAACGCATGAATCTTTAAAGACTAGCCTTATTGAAGAAGCCTATGAAGTGCTTGACGCTATTGATAAAAAAGATAGAGCCGGGCTTATAGAGGAGCTTGGCGATGTACTTTTGCAAATAGTTTTTCACACAGAGCTTATGGACGAAACTATGCCTACCGGTATAGACGAAATAAGCACAGGAATAGTTGAAAAGCTTATATATAGGCATCCGCACGTATTCGGTAACGTGAACGTGGCAAGTTCCAAAGAGGTTCTTGTCAACTGGGAAGCACTAAAGAATAAAGAAAAGCATATAGACAGCGTAGCGGAATCCATGCGCCGCGTGTCAGTAGGCATGCCCGCGCTAATGCGCGCGAAGCGAGTGCAAAAAAAGGCCGCCAAGATAGGCTTTGACTGGAATGACGCATTGAGCGCCTCCAATAAAATTCTTGAGGAAGCCAATGAAGCTATTGAGGCGCTTGCTCATAATGATGACCACGCAATAAAGGAAGAACTTGGAGATATTTTATTCTCGGTCGTTAATGTAGCGAGGCTTAAAGGCTATGAACCAGAGTTGCTTCTTGAAGCTGTTATTGAAAAATACATTTCACGGTTTGAAAAAATGGAGAGGCTGATAATTAAACAGCTCGGCATCATAGAAGGCCATGACCTCGAGCTGCTTGATAAATACTGGGATATAGTTAAAAAAGAAGAGAAGTCCAATTAGCTTTCAAGCCTGCCTTTAAGCTCCATCAAGCTTGTGTCCATTCTTTCGAGCGTGCTGAAAGCGCGCTCTTTTTCATCACCCGTGAAGCCTTCAAGCATTGTTGTGAAAAGCACCTGATAATCTATATCGCACCAACGGACATATTCAAGTCCTTTTTTTGTTAAGGCTATTCTAATGCAACGAGTGTCGCTCTTGTCGCGCACACGCTTGACAAAGCCTGAGCCTTCAAGCCTTCTTAGCGATACTCCTACCGACGCCTTGCTCACCGAAAGTTTAAGAGCCAATTCATTCTGCGTCGGAGCTTCAAGGTCGCGTATTGCGAACATAAGCTGAGGTTGCCCCGGATAAAGGCCATATTTGTTTAAAGTTCTTTGCATGCATATATTATATGTATGCACTAATTTTTGAAATGCTAATCCTGTTTTTGAAGTTATTTCTTCCGCCGCCATAGCTGCACTGCCTTTCTTTTGCACTTACATGATTATGTTAATGCTCAATACTATAATTTGTCAACAATTAAAGTAAACCGATTTATTAGTTCGACAAAAATAGAATAATATAATCAAAA
>CAZUUR010000103.1:0-3805 GCA_964622815.1 uncultured Oscillospiraceae bacterium
GTCAAGACTCGACCCTACATTGGGGGGCGGTTTTTGGGAGGGTGCGCACTGGGGGGGAGGTTTATAAGTATTTCTTCTCAAACTCATCAATAGGAATAGCCTTATCGAATATCCAGCCCTGACCTATGCGGCAGCCATATTCAAGAAGCAGCTTCACCTGCTCCTGAGTTTCTACTCCCTCGAAAACTATCTCCTTTTCGGCATTCTTGATAAGGTTTACAAGATGGAGTATATACGCCCTGTCCTTATCGGTGTCAATATTATCGAGTATGCTCTTATCGGCCTTTATTACGTCAAATGGCGAGGACATAAGGAGATTAAGCGATGAATAGCCCGTGCCGAAATCGTCCACATCGACGAGGAAGCCACGCTCCTTGAGCTTGCCAAGCTGCGCTAAGAGCTTGCCGGTATCGTCTATCATGGCGCTCTCGGTAGTTTCTATCTCTATATAATTATGCGGAATATCATATTTGAGCGCAAGGCGCTCAACGCGCTCCACAAAATTCGAGGTGTTCGCGTGTATTCGCGAGAAATTGACTGATATTGGAATAAGCTTTCTTCCCTGATCTATCCAGCGGCGCATCGCCATAAGCACCTGCTCATACACGCACATATCAAGCTCAACTATATATCCAACGCGTTCAAACACGCTTATAAAGCTATCCGGCATGAGATACGTGCCATCGTTATTGCGCCAGCGCACGAGCGCCTCCGCGCCCACCACCTGCATATCGTCAAGCGCGAATTTGGGCTGCAAAAAAACCTCGAACTCGGAATTATTAAGCGCAAAGGAGAATTTGGCAGCTATGGTCTGCTCCTCCAAGCGGCGCTTGCGCATCTCGTCGCTGTAAACGCAACAGGGCGGGCTTCTGCGCGCTTTTGCATGCTTTCTTGCAATATTGGCATTGTCTATGGCGGCATTTATGTCCATTTCATCTGGCGCAAAGAAATATATGCCTGTGGCAAGATGCGCATCGCATAAGGGATATTTAAGCTTAACTATCTTTAGAAACTCCTCATGCGCGAGGCTTAGCCTATCCACAATCGCTTTTTTACTGCTGGCTATGCTAAAGGTAAGAAAATAATCCGAATGCATACGCGCACCTATAACCTGAGCGCCAAGGCGCTTTATCGCATCTCCATAAAGCCTGAGCACCTCGTCGCCGGCGGCGTAACCGAAGTTTTCATTTATATATGAAAAATCGCTTATATCAGAATATGTAAGAGCCATTGCGTTGCTTCCGCGCGAGAGCAGCATCGCCTGCGCACGCTTGTTAAAGGCCTTCATATTTAAAAGGCCGCTGGCCTGATCGGTGCTTGAAAGCTCCTCGATAATGGCTTTATTGCGCACCGACTCCTTTTTCTCAGCGTCAACGTTCACCATACGGCCAACTATCTGCGCGGTTTTGCTATCCTCGCCCATTATTGGCACAAGATAAATAAGATGCCATTTGTATTCAGCGCCGAACCATTTTAGCCGCAATGTGAAATGGCAGTTTTCGCCCGTCGTGAGCGCATTTTGCCAAAATTGCATTGATATGGCTAAATCTTCCTTATGAATTATGTTTTTTGCGAGGCTGCACTTTAAGAAGTCGCGCGCTACAACGTCCTCGGCGGTGAAATCGCCACATTTGCCTGCATAGGTGCATTCGTCGGACTCAACATCGTAACTGAAAAATACCTCGTCAGTGCTGTTTGAAACAAGCTTTCGCTGCTCATTCCTCACACGGAGCTTATTCTCCATTTCCTTGCGTGCGGTAACGTCCGTAACCATGGCGTATATGCGTGATACGCCGTCCGCCATGACATAAGGGCGGGAGGTCATTTCGCACCATATAGACGTGCCGTCCTCCCTATTGAGTTTAAGCTCATATACGAACGGGGCTTTATACTGCACCGCCGCATGCGCCATATTATACCAAGCTTCGCGTGCTTCATTGCTTATACACGAGAATATACGCTCCTTTGACGCATCGTGAGAGCAACCGAACAGCGCATAGAAGCCCTCGTTTGCAAGCAATAAGGCAATGTCACCATCTGCACACTCAAATATTGCTATGCCGCCTGGAATATTCGCGGTAAGCGCTTCAAGGCTCGTGAGCGCGTTTTCAAGCTCAAGCTGCGTATTTTTTAGATTTGTTATATCCTGAAGCACGCAGAGCATATATAGCTCGCCACCGCCGTCTATGGATATTGTGGCGGAAGCATGCACCCACATTTTCTCGTTATTGGAGGTGTTCACCCAAAACTCGCCTGTGTAGCCATCGCCGCTTTCACGGGTATATGCGCAAAAGCGCGGCACATTTTCCACCAAGCTTGCGTCCGCCAAAAGCCTGACGCCGCTATAAGAAAATTTTTCGCCCAGCTCCTGCCACGAAAAGCCTAAAAGCTGCTGAAAGCCCTCGTTCACAAATGTAAGCGTCAGCGCATCGTCAAGACGAAACTTGCATATACCGCAGTGCGCGGTGTTGCTGATGGCGGCTATTTCCGAATATTTATCATATATATCGCGCTTTGCCTTTTTAACGTTTTCCTCATAAGCCTTAATGCGCTCGCGCGCCCGCTCAAGCTCGGCACGACCCTGCTCCAGCTCTAAGGTTATTCTGTCGCGCTCCATATTATCAGCATCTGGGCGCGGCGCATTTACCGTGTCCATGCTCTTTTCAACACTATCCATTATGTGCACCGCTATCTTTTATTGAGTAGAGCACCTCTCTAAGCTCGGCCGCATTTTGGGCTATGCTGACCATTAGCTCCGCGCAACGCGCGGCGGCGTTTGAATTTTCGTTGACCTTGCCTGAAAGATGATCGGCATTTGCCATAAGGTCTGTGAGCGCGTGCGCATCTTCCTTGGAAAGACGGGATATTTGCTCAATGCTATCCATAATATTATTGGATTCATCGGCCGCTATGACAAGCGAGCGAGTCGCGTCCTCGCTAAGGTTCACGCACTCCTGCGCAAGCTCCGACGCTTTAATTATAAGCTCCTTTGTTCGGCTCGCGCTGCCCGTGCTTTGCCTTGCAAGCTCGCGCACCTCCTCCGCTATCACCTTAAAGCTTGAGCTATCCGCATCTTCCATAGCCGAAGCCTCAACATTGGCGCTGAGCGAAAGTATATGCGTTTGGAAGGCTAGCTCCTCAATTATCTTGACTGATTTCTGTATCTGCGATATAGCGGCCTTGGTTTGATGAGCCACGGCTATCATGCTGTTAAGCCGCTTTAGATTGTCGTTAAGCTCCTTTAAAACAGCCTGCGCACGATCGCCCGTATGACTCGCGCCCTTTGCATTGGCGCTGAGATTATAGGATATGCTTCTTAGCGAATCGGCTATATCCATCACGCTGTAGGCATTGTCAGCGGTGCTTGAGGTGAGCTGCTTTATTTCAGCCTCACCCTTTTTTGCCGTGGGTATCATGAGCGCTGTATATCTATCCGCTGCATAGGATACTGCGCCCAGCTTATCAACAAGAATGTTCGCCGCGTGAGCTAGCATGCCTGTTTCATCCTGCGTAGCATAAGCAAATTCCACGTCCGTCTCGCCGTCGATAACTCGCTGTGCCGCTTCCGACACCGGCTTTGTGTGCTTTGTGAATCTCCTCACCCATATTACATATATTAGCGATAAGCCAAGGGTAAAGTAAATGAACGAGAGCCCGATATTCATCACATCTGCCGCGCCCACTCCGTTTAGCACGCTTTGGGGCATCATGAAAAGCACCGCCCAATCGTCCGTACCGTCAATAAGCTCTATTCGACCCTTCATTTTAACGCCGTTGCGTTCAAATTCGTATGTGCCGACACCTT
>CAZUUR010000103.1:3815-4073 GCA_964622815.1 uncultured Oscillospiraceae bacterium
TGGCGCTCATGAGCGTGTAATCAAGGCCGAGAGAATTGGCCTTGCTCATAACGCCCTTGCCATCCTGATATTCGATTATATTGCCGTCGCCAGTTATCAAAAACGCGGTGCCCGAATTGGCCTTGCCCGCATTATTGAGCATGAGCGCGAGCTTATTGAGATCCGCGTTCACCCCCATTACACCTATCACCGCGCCTGATAAATTTATAACAGGCGATATTGCGCTTATGGTAACGCCGTTTACGCTATCACTCTGAT
>CAZUUR010000103.1:4083-6737 GCA_964622815.1 uncultured Oscillospiraceae bacterium
GTGAGTATGGAGCGCCAGCCGGTGGAGAGCTTTAAATAGTACGGCCGTTTGTCAAGACGCCAGTTTTCATCGCCCCGCCACCAGCGAGACGGATTTTGGAAGGCAACGTTTGTGTCATAATCCACCACCCACGCGCTGCGGGCTATATCGCTGTTGGCCACAGTGTATTCAAGCTCCTGCTTCACGTCCTCATAATATGGATTGAGCATCATATCAGAGCGTCTTTCAAGAGTTGTAAAGTAATTACGCACAGTCATGCTGCGATTGCCCCAACGCGCCTCGTTTCGCAGCGTTTCAACTGTGTTCTCAATGCTCAGGCGCACATTTTGGGTGCTTTTTAGCAGCTGCGATGCTTGTGCGTTGCTGCGCATATTTTTCACCGTTAACGATATTTGAAAGCTGAGCACCATAAGCACCACAACTGCCGGCACTACGGTGAGTATAATTAGCTTTGTGCGAAGATGCTTGACTCCTTTTGGTTTTTCCACTTAACCCGTCCCCCTTTCCTTATTGCTCTATGCCAAGGGCTAAAAGTAATTTATCAACCGAAGCTCCGTCGGGCAGCATAAATATGTGCCCATGCGTTTGAGCTTCACCGCAGCCTGGCTGCATTAAGCCAAACTTTGTTTCAACGCATACGGCGCGGTTTTCCTCTAGATGAAATTTTTCTATTGGCTCTAAGATGAGTGAATATTCATCGGCCACCCTAACGCTTACAGGCGAAAGATAAAACTTCAGCCTTGTGTATGCGCCTATCGCCTTCATGCAGCCCGCGACCATTATATTTGCAAGCTCAGATATTGCCGATAAGCTTTCATCATCTGATAAAAATGAACAGCCCTCATAATCGCGGCCGGTCATCTTTTTTAGCGCGGCATGCACGAAGCTAAGATCAACCACGATAAGCATCGCTCCGCTCAGGGTGGTGTTAAGCCGCATAAGCACGCCCACGCGTTCTTTAGCGGCGTCGCTGTCCGTTGGAATGCAGCGCTTTGTTCCCTTCGTTACGCGCGGCTTTTCTATTGAAATGCGCATGCCAAGGAGATTGCCCAGCGCCACCGTGGCCATGCCCGCGCCCACATTGCCTATTTCCAAAAGCGCATCCAACGCCTCGTCATTGATTTTATCGTTCATCTATGCTAAACCTCCGGAAACTAATCCTCATTTTCACCCAAACGTTTAAAATCTGCCACCATGCATATTGACCCATCGCCAAGTATTGTGCAGCCGATAAAGCTGTCATCAAGCGTTTTGAGCTTTTTCAGGTATGCGTTCACGGGCTTTACCACTATGCTTCTCACCCTGTTCGCCGCGTCCACAAATACGCAGAAGTTATCGCCGCCCTTTGAAATAAGAAACACCCCGTCCCTGTACGCCGTGCGCGACGAGCGCACCTTTAGCCTGTCGTCAAGCCTTGTTATTGGATATGACGCGCCTTCGTATATAAGCGCGTCCTTCCCGTCCGCAAGACGTTCCACGGCAAGCTTTGAGCGCTTGCGATTGAATATAACTATCATGCCAATGGCGCTGGTGGGTATGGCCAAGGTATAATCACCCGTCTTGACCTCCACCGCTTCCATTACGGATAGGCTTGCGGGCATTCTTAAAAGGAATGTCGCGCCATAGCCCTGAGTGCTTTCTATGCTTAAAGTGCCGCCTATGCGCTGCATAGAGCGATTTACCACGTCCATGCCAACGCCGCGGCCTGAATACTCGGTTATTTCGTCATTTGTGGAGATGCCCTGACGCAATATCAGCGCGTATATCTCCTTATCGAGATATTTTTCGCGCGGCTTTGTGAGCCAGCCGGCAGCCGCCGCTTTATCAAGCACCTTTTGCTTGTTTATCCCGCGCCCGTCGTCCGATACGCTTATGTGCACCTCGCCTGAGCTATTGTGCGCTTCCACGGTGACGCGTGCGCGTTCGCGCTTACCCTTTTGTCTGCGTTCGGCGGGCAATTCAACAGCATGGTCTAGCGCGTTTCTAATGATGTGCATAAGCGGCTCGTAGAGCTGATCGAATATGGTTCTGTCCACGAGCGTTTTGCCGCCCTTATAAACTATCTCCACGTCCTTGCCAAGCTTGCCGCACATTTCATTAGCCACTCGTCTTATGCGCTGATATACGCCCTCAATTTCAACAAGGTTCATCGAAACGACGGTCTCTTGAAGATTGGCGGCGGTCTTTCTTAGCTGTTCAAGCAGATGCACAAGCGTTTCATCGCCAAGCTCGAGCTTTGAGAGATGCTCCTCTATCATGCCGTCCGTCGTGACCATATCGCCAAGCATATCCATGAGATACCCTATGCTCTCGCGGCTCACGCTCACAAGCTTGCTCTGCGCGCTCCTAAGTACACTTGCAAGGTTTGATGCGACCGACACTGCCTTATCCATGGCGGCTTTTGCTTCATCTTCTCTGCGCTTTAGAAGCACGCAGTCCTCAACATAAGCCTGCTTTTTAAGCTTGCTTATCGCCGCGTCGATGCTTTCGCCTTGATTGAGGCTGAATCTTAGCATAATGCCATCGCGCAGTATCTGCTCGGCGGTGGCGGGGTCGCGCTGAGGATCGCGCGGCAGCGAGTCGATATGTGTACACATGCTCATTATCGAGCGAATTATCACATACGCGCGTACATTTGCGAGCTGGCACGGAGC
>CAZUUR010000104.1:0-5919 GCA_964622815.1 uncultured Oscillospiraceae bacterium
CAAGCGGCACAGCTTTCATGCAGCCGACCGTGCAAAGCAACAGCATCAATAGCATGGCGAAAAATGAGCTATAGCGTTTTATCATTTTTTCTTCTCCTTTGCTTGAGCGTAGGAGAGCCAAACCCTTGGACAATATTCTCCAATGCGAGCACCGCCACGAGGCCGCCGCTTCCCCACGGAAATGCAAGCTTTATCGTTTCATATACCCAAGCGTTTTTATCTATAAACAGCACCGCCGCGCCAATAAATGCGCATACAGCTAACACCGCCGGCCTCGCGTCGCTTCCCAAGCTCGCGCGGCACAATATGTTGCCAGCCGAATATGAGAAATAGGCGCATACCACAAGCGCTCCTATGAGCCAAATAAAAAGCAGCAGTTTTTCATATCGCATAAAATATCCTTCGTTTGGTAATATCATGTTTAATTCATACAGCGGCAAAAAAAGATTTCTCAATTCTGTATACGCATACGCCATGCCCAGCACAAGCTGCGCCGCCAACACTATCACGGCCGCCGCCAGCGCACCTATAAGCGTTCCTCGCCGCGCATTGCCGTAACCGTTCGCGCTTTGGGGGAAAAACATTATCGCCGCCATTGCCGGCAGCAGCAGCGCGGTCAGCATACCCGTTTCGACCGCTGCTGATTTAATGCTTTTGCCCGGAAAAGGGGATAACCTGTATGCCTCGCCTCCAGTCAGCGAAACCGCGAGCGTTGCCAAAAGCAAAACGATTAGCGCTATGCATATACAGCGTGCCGTACGCGAGATCGTTTCAAAACCAAATACCGTCACCAAGGATACGGTAAGCACTGTCCAAACGAGCACCATTTCATAACGCGACTGGCTGAAAATATGAAAATGCACCGCATGAGTTAAGCGTGAGAGCACAATTATTCCGGCTAATACAAGCAATGCCACCTCTATGAGCGCCGCAATCTTTATCAGCACGCCGCCCTGTTTTACCCCGCTGCCGCGTTTAAGAGCGCTCATTGCGAGCAATGCGCCGGCAAACGAAACCGCTATAGCTATTGGAATTGTGATATATGAAACATTGCCATCGCTGTAAAGCATTTGGGAATCTATTCCAAATAAGCCCATTATTCCCGCCGACATTCCCGCGAGGCAGGCTATCTCTTGAGTGCCGCTTCTTCCCTCATGCAGCTTCATCGCATGCGCTCCTCCATTGAATTGACTATATCCGCAGTCCTTTTATGCATTGTTATTTTACCGCGGCGTATCAATGGGCGCTTTGTATAGGCAACCGGTGCAAACGGCGCAAGAAACGGCACGCCATACGATTTGAGCGAAGCCGTAAGCGCGATAACAATCGTCAATGCGCATGCCATACCGAGCAAACCCGCCACCCACGCGCAAAGCACAATGAAAACCCTGAAATACGACGCCGCGAGCTGCGTTGAATAATCCGGAATGCAGAAATTACCAAGCCCTGACAGCGCAACTACTATTAACACCACGGAGCTTGCGAGGTTTGCGCTTACGGCCGCCTGGCCCAATATTAAGCCGCCTATTATTCCTATCGCCTGCCCTATGCTTCCGGGTACCCTCAAGCCCGCTTCCCGTATTAGTTGGAAAACAATAAGCAGGAAAATCAGCTCTGTGCCTATAGGCGCAAAAACCATTTTTCTTGATGACACCACGGTGCTTAGCACCTCGGTTGACAATAATCCCTGATGGTGGAGAGCCAGCGCCAAAAAATATCCCGGCAGAATTATTGAAATAAACGCGCCCAAGTAGCGCACCATACGAATAACCGTGCCTTGAGGCTCTCTTAAAAAAATATCCTCCGAGCTCGCCATGAGCGCTGCAAGCGTGACTGGCATAACATTTGCATAAGGGCTTCCGTCAAGCAGCACGGCCACATACCCCTGCATAAGGAATGAAGCTGTCCTATCGGGGCGCTCTGTTGCGAGCACCTGTGGAAACGGCGACAGGCTGCTCTCCTCAGTGAGCTGTTCAAGCATGCCACTATTTAGCACCATGCGAGTATCAACACGCGCCATACGGCGTTTAACCTCCTCAACAAGCGTTGTGTTGGCTATCCCCTCTCTATAAACTATAGCCGCTCTTATTCTATTATCGCCGCCTGCATCTCTAAATTCACACACCAAGTCCTCAGTTTTTATCATGCGTCTTAGCAGCGTTATATTCGTGCGTATATTTTCGTTAAAGCCCTCATGCGGCCCGCGCACCACTTTTTCATTTTCCGGCGCGCCAACGCTTCTGTGCGCAAAGCCGCGCGTATCAAGCAATATGGCTTCCTCGTCACCGTCGATAAGCACAGCCGTTCTCCCCTCAAGCGCCGCGCTTTTCACCTTGTCATAATCCGCACTCAGTTCTGTTTCGCTAAGCGTAAGCACCGTTTCCGCAACGAATTTCGCATAAGGCCGCTCCACGCCGTCTAAAATACCCCGACGCATGGCCTCGCGCAAAATAAAGTCGCTCACCTGATCCGCACTCGCCATGCCGTTAATGAAAAGCGCAAGCGCATCAACGCGCCCGCCAAGCTTAAAGCGTCTAAAAATAACATCGGGATTTATATCGGCTCGAAAATCGCGTTTTAACCACTTCTCTGTCTCACTGAGCGAAAGACAAAGCTTTACACCGCTGCCATCAGTGCTTCTGCCCGCCTCATGCGAATTGAGCGTGGCGGAATATCCCGGCTGACCACGCTCCGCTTCCAGCAGTTCAAACTCGCCCTGCCGATTTTCAAAATTAAGTATTTTCCGTATTGCGTCTGTAAGCTTCATGTTGAGTCCTCCGCAATATAGCTTCTCCGCAACACGGCGCGGCTATTCCATAATCTTCTATTGCGTTCGTGGATAACAAGCCCAATAAAAATGCATATTTATAAAAAAGGAGTTTTGTGATCAATGAAATGCTGTGATTTAAATGAAAGCGCTAAAATAACCGAAGATACCTTCTTCGCCAAGAAAAACGTGATAAGCCCTGCCGACTGCACAGGCCTCGTGCCCTGCGCCATACAGGACGAGCAGGAGGCCATAGCCTACGGGGAGCTGGGCGCAATACATACGCCTAAACCTAACGAGCGTTAAGGCTTTGGAGTAACGGCCTGTTGGGCAAGCTTATCTATCAATTCAAGCTCGCCCTCCTTTAGCTGCCAATAGCTGCTAATATCAGCCGAGCTTAAATCCACATTCATATACGACGGGTCGTACTTGGCTAGATCCGGCGCGTCGCTTTGACTTGCATCAAGCTCAAGCACAGGCTGCGTAAAGCTAAGCAAGCCAAACGCAATGCTATCGCCGCTTATTTCCATTACAACGCCTTTACCCAAAATATCCGTCACAACGCGATAGCCCGTATCGGTTTTAACTATCGCACAGCAGGAATATCCTTCGTTTCTCATCACATATATTATTGACCTCTCGGTAAATACGCCATACAGGCTCGTCCCTTCTTGGCAGGAGAAGCGCATTATATAGCTTGATTCTTGCTTTTGAAGCGTGCCGCTACCGCTTACGGCGCCCATAACGGAGCCGTTATATATTCCAAAGCTATCGTATGTCAGCCTGCCTACGGACACATACGCAGCGCGAATAAAAATGTTTGCGCGCTCCAGCGCCGCTTTTGCGAGGTGTTGCGCCGCCTTACCTGAGCTTGTGAGCGCTTTTTCCATGCGTGATATTTGTTGATGCGTTTGCGCGTCAAACTCAGCATAGAAAACCGACACCGGATTGAGCGTTTCATCTTGCGGAGCCTCCGTTGGCGACACAGCTAAAGCGGGCGTCGGCTCACTCACAACCGGTTCATCGCCGCTTGTTTCGTTTAGAACGTCCGTAAACTGTGCGCAACCGCACAGGCTTATGAGCATGAGCAGCACCGTCACGGTAAGCAAAGCTCTTGATATTCTGGCTCTATCTATCATTTTCTCTCCATTGTTTCAGTTAATCACGCTCTATTTGGGCTTTATCACGATCTCGCCGTCAATAAGCTTTATTTCGGCCGTCATACCCGCTCTGGCCTGCGAACCCAGCAACAAATCGCTCAACGGGTCTTCAATGTACCTAATAATATTACGGCGCAATGGTCTTGCTCCCATATCCCTAAGCTCCAAATTTGCCAGCCACGAGCAAACGCCGGGCTCTATTTCAAGCTTTGTATCCTGCTTTTCAAGCTTTTGTGCCAAATCGCGCAGCATGTTCGCGGCTATTGCCGCAAGATCGTTTTTTGTAAGCTGGTTAAACACGATTATTTCGTCTATCCTGTTTACAAGCTCCGGCCGCATAGACTTTTTAAGCTCGTCTAAAGCTGCTGCGCGTTTGCTTGCATAAGCATCGAGCTTTGGCTCAAATCCCATAGCGCTGCTTCGCCCTGCCGCGCCGATGTTGCCCGTGAGCACTATAAGGGTGTTATTAAGGTTCGCCGTGCGCCCGGACGAATCCGTCAATCTGCCCTCCTCCAATATTTGCAAAAGAAGGTTAAGCACATCTGGATGCGCTTTTTCAATCTCGTCAAACAGTATGGCGCAATACGGGTTGCGCCTCACCCTTTCGGTGAGCTGACCGCCTTCTGAAAAGCCTGAATACCCCGGCGGCGCGCCTATGAGCCTGCTCACGCTCTGCGGCTCCATATATTCGCTCATGTCCAGCCTTATCAGCGCATTTTTGTCGCCAAAAAGCGTAACCGCGAGCGCTTTTGCCAGCTCTGTTTTCCCGCACCCCACGGGTCCTATGAACAAAAGCGAGCCCATTGGCCTTGAGCCATCGCTTAGCCCGGCTCTAGAGCGTTTTAGCGCTCTTGCAGCGGCGCTTATTGCCTCATCTTGCCCTATTATCTTCTTTTTCAGCGTATCCTCAAGCGCGAGCAGGCGCTCATGCTCGGATATTTCAATCACTCCGGCGGGTATTCCCGTCCACTCCTTTACTATCCTCGCTATGTCGTCACGCTCCACCCTTATTTGTGCAGCACGCTTGCTGACGCCCTTTTGGCACATTGACCTTTCCTTATCGCGCAATAATATCGCTTTTTCGTAGTCCTGCGCCTCTATCGCCTCCGCCTTTTCACGTTGAAGCAAGTCTAGCTCTTGCGCCAAATCATCGCCGTGCACGGCCTGCGTGCGCATATACACTTTGCTTGCGGCCTCATCAAGAAGGTCAAGCGCCTTATCAGGCAATTTTCTATCCTGAATATATTTTGCCGACAGCTCTACGGACGCGTTCAAAGCGTCATCGCTTATTATCAAGCCATGATGCGCTTCATAGCGCGGCCTAAGCCCAAAAAGTATTTGCAGCGCTTCCGATTCCGATGGCTCGCTTATAAGCACCGGCTGAAAACGCCTTTCAAGCGCAGCGTCCTTTTCTATGGTTTTCTTGTATTCATTTATGGTAGTCGCGCCTATGAGTTGCAGCTCGCCCCTTGCCAACGCAGGCTTTAAAATGTTAGCCGCATCTAATACACCCTCGGACGCTCCTGTTCCCACTATGCTGTGTATCTCGTCTATAAACAAAATTACGTTTTCATCGGCGGTAGCTTCGTTTATAATGTTTTGCAGCCTTTCCTCAAAATCGCCGCGATATTTTGTGCCCGCTATTACCGAGCTCATTTCAATAGAAATTATCCGCTTGCTCAAAAGCGGTTCTGGGGCGCGTCCCGACGCTATGCTTTGCGCCAGTCCTTCCACCACGGCGCTTTTGCCAACGCCGGGTTCGCCTATCAATATGGGATTATTCTTATTTCTTCTTAAAAGAATTTGGATAACTCTCTCCAGCTCCTTCTCGCGGCCTATCACGGGATCGAGCAAATGACGCTCCGCACGCTGCGAAATGTTTACGCCGCAATCAAGAAGCGTACGCGATACGTTTGCAATACTTGCCGCTTTATTTGCGTTCGAGCTTACGGTTTCGCACTCAGTCTTATCCCGCAATAATGCTTTTAGCAT
>CAZUUR010000104.1:5929-6633 GCA_964622815.1 uncultured Oscillospiraceae bacterium
GCCCGTTGAGGCCGGGCATTTTCCAGTCGATAATGCAGACATTGTACGGCTGGTGCCCTTCAGCCGCCAGCGCCATCATGGAGAGCGCCTGTTCGCCGGAGCTCGCGCAGTCGTGCTCCACGCCGAGCTTTTCAAGCATATCGCCTATACCGGACTTCTTTTCGCATATTAGCGCAAGTAAAATATGCTCCGTTCCCGTTTTGTCAGCACGGGCTGAACGCGCTTCGTATGCGCTCAGCTCCAAAACTCTTCTCGTGTACGGAGTAAAGCCGAAACTGGTTGTAAACATCTCATTCTTTGCGTTTTCACCAGTGTGCACAAACGCAAGCACGGCATTATAATCAACGCCGCACTCGGTTAAGGATCGCGCCGCTCGGCTCATTTCCGCTTGCATAAGCCCAAGCAGCAGATCAATGCAGCTGACGCCATTTTTCTTTAACCCACGGGCGCATTCCTGAGCGCATGCCAGCGCAAGCTTTGCGTTTTCGGTATATCTTTCAAGATTTTCCATTTATATCTCCAAATGCGAAAAGTCGGTATATTTATGTTATCGCGGTTAAGACATTGAGTCAAGAAAGAATAAGCGCCACAATATTTTAATAATACACAAAATTTTCTTTAAAAAGGGCTTGCAAAATTAGAACAGCTGTTGTAGAATAACTCTCGTGCCGTTCCTCCTTAGCTCAGTCGGTAGAGCATGCGGC
>CAZUUR010000105.1:0-6611 GCA_964622815.1 uncultured Oscillospiraceae bacterium
TACTTGTGATAGGCTGTCCGGGCGCGGGCAAAAGTACGCTGTCAATGGCGCTTGCAAAAAAGCTCGGCCTGCCGCTAATACATCTTGACGCAATCTTTTGGAAGCCCGGCTGGGTGCAATCAGAGCGCGAGGAGTTTAGGGGGAAGCTTGAGCAAGCCGTCAGCATGCCCGCATGGATAATAGACGGCAATTACGGCAGCACGCTAGCTATGCGCCTTGAAAGAAGCGACGCTGTTATCTATCTTGATTTTCCGCGCATAAAATGCATTTGGGGCGTACTCAAGCGCATGATGATAAATATAGGCAAAACGAGGCCGGACATGGCTGAGGGCTGCCCTGAAAAAATAGACAGGGAGTTTCTCAAATACGTTTGGGAATTTAATAAGAATAACAGCGTAAAGCAAAAGCAGCTCGTTGCGGACAGCTCAGTGTTGTGCATAACGCTCAAGAGCCGCCGCGAAGTAAACAAATTATTGGAGGAAGCATGATAAGTGAAAAACAATTTGCTCAAATAAAGCAAAGGCTTGGCGATTACGCGCATAGCTCGCTTGAATATGAGCAATATGAGTGCGTTTCATCTTTCACGCTCGTTTGCAACACAGAAAAGCTTATCGCGCTCACAGGCTATAATGGCACTGCGAAAATGCATCAGCTTCACTGGGCGGCAAGCGACATGGAGCTTGTTATAAACGCGGCGAAGGCGCTTGAGCGCCCCGCTTTTCTTCAATTTGTGCCGGAGGACTGGGAGAATGAATTTTTAAAGCACGGCTTTATTGAATACGGCGTTATGCGCGATTACTGGCAGGAGCTTAAAATGCCCGCGCCGCTCGCGCACGAATACGAGGTTGCTCCTATATCGCTTAGTGAATGTGCCGCCGCGTCCGTCGTGACGTGCTCATGCTATCTGCAAAGCCGCGAGTTTCAGGGCGAAACGCCACAGTGGGCGGAGGAATGGATAACGGGACGCGAGCCCAACGCCGCCTCGCCTTATGCGCGCGACCATGCAATATTGGGCATACATGAAAACGGAGCTCTCGCAGGCGTGGCCTGTATATGCATATATGGCGACGACAGCCCTAACGGCGCTGTGGTATGGCTGCGCGAGCTTGCGGTGATCCCTGAGTATCAAGGCCGGGGCTACGGTCGGGCACTCGTTGCCGCAACGCTTAAATACGGTTTACAGCACAACGCCAAGCGCTCATTTCTCATGGCGGACGACTGCAACCAAAACGCAAAAAAGCTATATGTCAGCATGGGCTATAAGCCCGGCGCCGATGTACAAATAGATTTGATGCTTAGTTAAGGGGGATATTCTTATGAGAAAAAAGGGGACTGCTCTTGCAATACTCGCAGCGGTGCTCACGGTGTTTGGTGCGCTCGTGTTTTACTCGGAGCGCTTCATGTGGTCCGGCATAATCGCCATTTTGGGTCAGGCTTCGCCGTTTATAATGATGGCGGTGATAGCGCTCTTAGCGATATTAGCGGTGCTCTCGCTGTTTTTTGGCAAGCGCAAGGCATGGCAAAGCATTGTGCTCATAGCGTTTGGCGTATTGTTCATAGGGCTTGAGACGTATATCTATTCGCAGACGGGCGACAGCATAAACTATTTCACGCGCGAATTTTTATCGGCGCTTGCGTTCACGGCGAGCGTTGCAATACTGGCGTTCTTGCTTTTTTACTTCCCAAAGACGCGCATATTCGCATCAAGAGCGCTCAAGCTCACTTTTTTATTCGTGGTATGCGCGGCGTTTATCATATCGCAGTTCTCGCTGCTGCCAAACGCCATCACCACCACGCCTGTTGTCTACGCGGTGGGCGACGAATACCAAATAGTATTCACATCGGCCATAAAGGGCACTGCTTGGGCTACAATTAACGGCAAGGAATATAACGACACTTATGCAGGCTCGCGCGTGAGCGAGGATACTGTGCATAAAATCTGCGTGCCGCAGGACGCGCTCGACGCGGCCTCAAGCTATACTGTGTTCACCCGCGCGATGTATTTCCGCGGGCCTTACTGCGCTCTGCAAGGCGCTCCAATATCAAAGCAAATTGCATGGCGCGGCGTGAACGAGGCCGACGGGCTTAACTATTATGTTTTGAGCGATACGCACACCGCTGTTGACGGCCCTATTAAGACTGCCTCATATTTTGGCGATAAGCTCGATTTTCTTATTTGCTGCGGCGATACCGCCAACTGGCTTGACACGCCTGAGGACGCGAGCTATGTTTTGCAGCTCGCAGGTCAGGTAACGCTTGGCGAAGTGCCTGTTGTATACGCGCGCGGAAATCATGAAACAAAGGGACGTATAGCCGATAAATTTTACCGTTATGTTGCGGCGGACGGCTCGAATTTTTACTATACCTTCAGGCTCAAGGGCGTTTGGGGCATAGTATTGGACATGGGCGAGGATCACGGTGACGATTGGTCCGAGTTTTACGATTCCTCCCGTTTCGACGAATACCGTCAAGCGCAGACGGAGTTTTTGGACTCCGTTATCTTAAACGCGGCAAATGAATTTGACGCTGAGGACGTAAGCTACCGCATCGCCGTGTGCCACATTCCTATAACATTTAAATATCGCGAGGATCACGCGGGTGCATTTAAGGATGCATGGATTGAGCGGCTTGAGCAAATGAAGCTCACCGCGCTCTTTGGCGGGCACAGGCATCAGCTTATATATATAGACCCGTCAGTTCCAAAAGGAACAGAGCTTAAATATCACGCGGCATACGCTGGCTATGACGCCGAGAAGGTAGACGGCTACGCAACCGGCTCGACTATCCCCGCCATGCTCGTTTCGCGCATGTCCACCGTGCAGCAAACGAGCGTTAAGGACGTAAACGGCGGCACGAAATTTATAGGGCTGGCTGTTACAAGCGATGGGCAGAGCACCACAATGCGTTTCACCGATATAAACGGCAACACACTTAACGACATAATGTCGCCTTGGTTTAAGGACGTAAATTACGGCGATAAAATAGTTGTGCCCAACAATTAGGCGCTAGCAAAGCCCTACGGAACAGACTAGAAATAAAATGCGGGATTTAATACTTCGTATATTAAATCCCGTTTTTTTGCATAATCTATGTTGAGGTGATTAGTTTGAAAGTAAACTTTCAAACTTGCGTTTTGTGGCTTTCGTCGCGAGCGCAAACGAATAGCTGCGCTATTCGTTGGAACGATTTTGAAACAAAACCAGCCCCAATTCCGATAGAAGGATGCTTTCCCAAGCGAAAGCAATGGTGATTATCATTAAAAAAATTCAATGGAAAGAGCTTATATTAAGCTTTGTTATCGCGCTTGGCGTAGGCGGGCTTTCGGCGCTTTTGACGCCCGACTCAAAGGAGATATACTCAGCCTTCACAAAGCCGCCGCTATCGCCGCCGAGCGAAGTGTTCCCCATAGTGTGGACAGCGCTCTTTATTCTTATGGCCATAGCCGCATACCTCGTATATGTATCCGACTCGTCCAAAAAAGACGCCGCGCTCGCGGTTTACGCGCTGCAATTATTCTTCAATTTCCTTTGGACAGTGCTGTTTTTCGCTTTCAGGGCATGTGTGCCGGCATTTGTGTGCTTGGTTATACTGTGGGTGCTCATACTCATAACAGTGCTGCGCTTTTACCGCATAAACAGGGTTGCGGGGTATCTTATGCTGCCATACCTCGCCTGGACTACGTTTGCCGGATATTTGAATTTGGCGATATGCATACTCAATTAAGCGCTTGCACTCGCAAAAGACATGAGTTATAATTTTTATTGAAAAATGATTTGGAGGTGAAAGGATGATTATTTCCTTCTAATTATTCTTGGCATGATAGTTTTTGCGGCGTAACGCCGTTATTAGCCGTGCCAAAAGTAGCTTAGAATGGGAAATTTTCATCTTTCACTGCGAGAGTAAGCGGCATATTATTGCGCCTTGCTTGGTATTAGGCTGTGGAAATGGGGAAATTAGCCCATTCCACAGTTTTTTTATGTGCAAAACGCATGGCATGGAGGTATTGTGTATGTCGCTAATAAGCGTAACCAATTTAACATTTGCCTATGACGGCAGCTACGACAACATATTTGAAAACGTAAGCTTTCAAATAGATACGGACTGGCGTTTGGGCTTTATAGGCCGCAACGGGCGCGGCAAGACCACATTTTTGAACCTGCTGCTTGGAAAATATGAATATTCCGGCGGCATATCGGCATCGGTGGAATTTGAATATTTCCCCTACCCTGTTTTGGATTTGCAAAGAACGACCTACGACATAGTGGCCGATATATCCTCAAGCCATCAGGACTGGGAGCTTTTTCGCGAGCTTAGTCTGCTCGACGTTGATATTGAAACGCTGTATCGCCCATTTATAACGCTTTCAAACGGCGAGCGCACGAAAATACTGCTCGCGGCGCTGTTTCTGCGCGAAAACAGCTTTCTTTTAATAGACGAGCCCACCAACCATCTTGATATGGCGGGGCGCGAAAAGGTGAGCGAATATTTAAGCGGCAAGCAGGGCTTTATACTCATTTCGCACGACCGCGCGTTTCTGGACGGGTGCATAGACCATGTGCTCTCGATAAACAAGGCGATTATAGATGTGCAAAAGGGCAATTTCTCATCATGGTATCACAATAAGGAATTGCGGGATAATTATGAGCTTGAGGAAAACGAAAGGCTGCAAGCGGATATATCAAGGCTCACAGCCGCCGCAAGACAATCAAGCCAATGGGCGAGCAAGGTTGAGTCCACAAAAATCGGCAAGGGCAGCGCGGGCGTTGAAAAATGCAAGGACTCGCGAGCTTACACGGGCGAACAGTCGCGCAGAATGCAGCAGCGCAGAAAAAACCTTGAGCGCAGGCAGCAGGCGGCTATACAGGATAAATCAAAGCTTTTAAAAAATATAGAGCGCAACGAGGAGCTAAAGCTGCACACGCTTTCATATCATACGTCAAGGCTTGTGATATTGCGCGGCGTTTCAATAGCCTATGACAAAGCCGTTATTAGCGATATGAGCTTTACTGTGGAGCAGGGCGAAAGAATAGCATTGGCGGGCAAAAACGGCTCGGGCAAGTCGAGCCTGATAAAGCTCATCATGGGCGAAAACATACCGCATACGGGCGAGGTGAACATAGCAAGCAGGCTCAAGATCTCTTATGTGCCGCAGGACGCGAGCTTTCTTAAAGGCAGCCTCGACGATTACGCACGCGAGTGCCAAATTGATTTAAGCCTTTTTAAGACGATACTGCGCAAGCTCGATTTTTCACGCGTGCAATTTGAAAAGGATATGAGGGATTTTAGCGGCGGGCAGAAGAAAAAGGTGCTCATCGCGCGAAGTCTCAGCGAGGAGGCGCACTTATATATCTGGGACGAGCCTATGAATTTTATAGACGTGCTCTCGCGCATACAGATAGAAAGGCTGGTACGCCAATACAAGCCCACTATGCTCTTTGTGGAGCACGACAGGCGTTTTTGCGAAGAAATGGCCACAAAAACAATAAACCTTGCTTAAAATATTGGGGGCTGTAGCAAAACACGGTCGAGTCAAAACTCGCTGCATATTGAATTGCCACGATAATATCCCGTAGGGAACGGACAGAGAACCGAAGGTTCTCTGTCCGTTCCGTTTTGCTACAGCCGCCCTTATGCTCATTTACCGTATCTTTTTATGGCTTCCCTTAGTATTGAAACTATCAATTCATCATAGCCGACGCCGCATAATTGAGCGAGCTCCGGATAATCGCTATAGCTCGGAGTGAGGCCGGGAAGCGGATTTATCTCTATAAAATAAGGCTTGCCGGATTCAGATAACCTAAAGTCTACGCGGGCAAGATCGCGGCAGCCAAGCGCAATAAACACGCGCTTTGCAACGTCTCGTATCTCGCTCTCTATCGCGCTGTCCAGCTTTGCCGGACACATATAGTCCACTTCCTCCTTATAGTGCAGCTTCACATTATAGCTATATACGCAATAGTTCCCCTGCGTTGGCCTTTTATAGATAATCTCCATTGGCGAAAAAACCCGCACATTATCGCCATTGCCAAGAAGCCCTACCGTAAACTCACGACCCTTAACATACTCCTCAAGCAGCATATCCTGCTTATAAAGGCGAATGTTTTCGCGGCAAAGCGCGTGCAGGGCTTTTGAGTTTTCAACTATGCTCACATCTGATATTCCCTTGCTGGAGCCTTCCGCATTTGGTTTTACTATCACGGGGAACGTGAGGTTATCCGCCTTGACCGTGCCATTCCTGCCAACGACGGAATAATGCGGCGTAGGCACATGATAGGTCGTCAAAATACGTTTTGTGAGCGCTTTATCCAGCGCTATGCAAAGGGTTGTCTCGTCGCTGCCGGTATATGGGATATTGAGCATTGACAGCAGCGCCGGCACCTGCGCTTCTCTCCCCCGTCCGCGAAGTCCTTCGGCGATGTTGAACACCATATCAACCTTTGCCTGCTTTACCCGCTCCGGAAATTGCTCATCTGCCTCAAGCAGCTCCGTTGTGTATCCGGCGCGCTCAAGGGCTTGTTTTATTGCCTTAATGGTATCGATGGAATCGTATTCAGCTTGAGAATCCGCCGTATCTCCTACGGTGTCCTTTTTTAAATTATAGGCAATGCCTA
>CAZUUR010000106.1:0-4367 GCA_964622815.1 uncultured Oscillospiraceae bacterium
AGCCGAGGGCGCTGGGCTTGGCATGAGCATAGTTAAAAGCCTCGTTGAGCTTATGCACGGCACTATAGAGACGGAAAGCGAGCTTGGCAAGGGCACAGCGGTAAAGGTCACGCTCACGTTCGATAGAGCCTATCAGCATGGCGACGAGCACCGCATATCCGGCATAAGCCCCGGCGAAATGCAGCTTAGGGACAAACGCATTTTGCTTGTTGAGGATCACCCGCTCAATCTTGAAATTGCCAAGCGCCTGCTGGAGCGGCGTCAGTGCGTTGTGGAGTGCGCGACGGACGGCAAGGAGGGGGTGGATATGTTCGCCTCAGCGCCCGCCGGGTATTACGACGCCATTTTGATGGATATACACATGCCAATAATGGACGGGCTTACAGCCGCACGCGCGATACGGCTCATGCACCGCTCGGACGCCAAGAGCGTGCCAATAGTCGCCATGACCGCAAACGCCTTCGAGGAGGACGAGAAAAAATCCATGGCGGCGGGCATGAACGCGCATCTGTCAAAGCCTATAGAGCCGGTTGTGCTATATAGAACTATCGCGGAGCTATTGTCAGTAGCCAAGTAAGTGTGATAAAATACAAAAGTTTGAAGAGCCGTCGTAAAAAACGGTCAGGTCAAGCCCGAAGCCCACAGCGTGGGGAAAGGTCTTGACCTTGCTGTATTTTCGCGGCAAACATAGATACGAAAGGACCATAAATGGAAAAGCATGTAAACACCTTTACAGAAGGCAAGATATTCGCGCCTCTTATGCGCTTTGCGCTGCCTGTGCTGGCGGCGCTGTTTTTACAATCCATGTACGGTGCGGTGGATACGCTCATAGTCGGCCAGTTTGCGGACGCCGCGGGCGTGAGCGCGGTATCCACGGGCAGTCAGCTCATGGCCACGCTAACGTTTGTGATAGTTGGCATAGCCATGGGCACAACGGTTATGATAGGGCAGAGCATAGGCGAAGGGAATAAGGCTAAGGCCGATGCCGTCGCAGGGACGAGCGTGGCGCTGTTTGCGGTGATAGGGCTTGTGTTCGCTATAGGCGTGCAGCCGCTCGCAGAGCCGCTAGCCCGGCTTTTGAAGGCGCCTGAGGAGGCCTTTGAGGGCACGGTTGAATATGTTAGAATATGCTCCGCAGGCATGATACTCATTGTTGCCTATAATCTTATTGGCAGCGTTTTTCGCGGCATAGGCAATTCAAAGCTGCCGCTTATAACCGTGGCGATAGCGTGCGTTGTGAATATACTCGGGGATCTTCTTATGGTGGCCGTGTTTAAAATGGGCGCGGCAGGTGCGGCCATAGCCACCGTGTTCGCACAGGGCGTGAGCGTTGCGCTGTCGATAATGATAATGAAAAAGCAGGGCATGCCCTTTAAGCTCACCCGCCAAAACATCCGCTTCGATAAAAAGCTTATCGGCGGCATATTTAAGCTCGGCGCGCCAATAGCCCTGCAAGACCTGCTTGTGAGCGCGTCATTTTTAGCTATTACAGCGATAGTGAATAATATCGGCCTTATCCAATCGGCGGGTCTTGGCGTGGCGGAGCGCGTATGCGGCTTTGTTATGCTGGTGCCAAGCGCGTTTTCACAGTCCATGAGCGCGTTTGTGGCGCAAAATATAGGCGCGCGCAGGGTGGACAGGGCGAAAAAGGCACTTTGGTGCGGCGTTGGTGCATCGCTTGCGGTGGGCGTGTTTATAGGCTATTTCTCATTTTTCCATGGCGATGTACTAACGGGCATATTCACTAATGATACCGCCGTAGCGCTCGCGGGCGCAGATTACCTAAAGGCATACGCAATAGACACCATATTCACATCGTTCATGTTCTGCTTCTCCGGCTATTTCAACGGCTGCGGCAGAACCACGTTCGTCATGGCGCAGGGCATAGTGGGCGCGTTTCTCGTGCGCATACCCGTATCCTATATTATGAGCGGGATACAGCCCGTCACCCTGTTTAAAATCGGCCTTGCAACGCCCGCGTCCACATTGGTGCAGATATTCCTGTGCGTAGGGTACTTTATTATATTAAATAGAAAACAAAAAATAATGGACGGTCAGCTTTAAGCATTACGGCATATAGTCTCCCGCGCTATATAGCTAGCAAAAGTTGAGCGCATGGTTTAGTGTTTGCTATGCTTACGCTTTTGTTACGACATAAACCTTATATTTAAGCCAAGAACTTGAATAGAAAGTGAAACGAGGGCGAATTTAGCGAGATTATGATTGTTTTGCATACAAAAATATGGTATGATATGCACTGCAAATGGAAATATATACATATTTCCGCGTGATCTAAATTCCTTGTTTCCCGAAAGGAGCAAAAAAATGAAAAAGAAGCTACTTATCAGTGTTATGGCGCTCGTGCTGGCCGCTGTAATGTGCGGCTGTGCGGGCATGGCGCCTATCGCCAATGTTGAGACGACGACGCCGGATGGCACGCCGGCGGTTATAGACGCGCTCACCCCGAGCGATGCGGCCGGCGATGCCGAGCCAACGGGCGAGGTGGGGCTTGCAAACCCCATAATTCAATACGAATCCTATCAAGCGCTCTGCGAAGCGATGCCCGGCACCGTGATAGCCGATGCGCCCGAGGGTGCTACCGATGTTGTGTATCAGTCAATATCAACAGCGGTGCCGCCCATAGCGGAGATACAGTTCATCTATGACGGCTGTGATTACGATTATCGCGCAGCGTTCTGTGATGAAAACGTCCGCGAGGATATTTCCGGCGTATTTGTCGATTTCAACAAATCCACAATGGTCGATTCAACCACCACCACCACCGAGGACGGCGCTGATTACACGCTTTTCTTCGACGCTGTGAATTATGAATCCACCGTCGCGCTTGCCAAGTGGTATTACGCGCCCACACACTGCCAGTATTCGCTGTACACAACGTCCGGCTTCTGTGAGGGCTTCAAGGTTGGTCAGGTGATAGACCTTATTCTGCCTATGACCGCGGATTATGAGGGCAACGTAATAGATACGTCCGCGCTGAACGCGCCTCAGGAGGTTATCCCGGCCACCCAGAGCGGCACTGTTGACGGCACGGTTGTGAGCGTGCAGGATAACAGCATCATCATCAATATGGAAAACGGCAACACGTTTACCTTCACCATGACTTATATCGATAAGACCGACGCCACCGCCGGCGACAAGGTGAGGATAACGTATTCCGGCAGCGTGCTTGAAAACCCCGAAGCACTGACAATCACCGTCACCTATAAGGCGGAAGCCGCAGCGCTTACCGTCAGCGGTTATGTAACCGAGTTTGACAAATCCAACCTCTTTATTAAGACCAAGTCCGGCAACGTTTATGGCTTTGCCATAGACTCGTCCACAAAGTATACCGGCAAGGCCACAGAGGCTAAGGTGGGCAACGAGGTGACCGTCACCTATACGGGCGATCTTGCGAGCACGCCAAAGGCTGATGAGGTGAACACCATAAAAGCCAACACCCGCGAAATAGAGGACGCGCTCAAGAATAAAACCCTCAACGGTGTTGTGACAAAGCTTAAATCTAATTCATTTACTATGCGTGCGGAGAATGGACACGACTATACCTTTAAAAAGAGCTCCAGCACAAAGATAACCGGCAACTATAAGCTTGCAAAGGGCACCTCGGTAAAGGTTACATACGATGGCTATGCATCTGAGTCGCCTCTTGCAAAGAAGGTGGACGTGTATGCTCCCGCCGACCCGACCCCCGCAAAGCCCACCGCCACGCCTGCGCCCAACCCGACCACCGCTCCTGAAACGCTTACAACGGTCGTTGGCACGGTCACAAGGCACAACGGCTCCAGCCTTGAAATAGTCACAGACTATAATGTGGGTTATGCGTTTAGCACAGCGGGCGCGATAATAACCGGCGATTCCAATGGCAACATTGGCGATTACGCCGCCGTTACCTACAAGGTATCAGGAAGCAACGTGATAGTAACAAAGGTTATATTCCGCAGCGTTTACAAGCCCACCACCGCGCCGTATCTCACCGAGTACACCGTAAGCGGCACGGTCACCATGCATGCGGGCAACGCTATCGAGATAATCTCGGATTACGGCACATATTATGCCTTCCTTATCGGCAGCGCCAGAATATCCGGCGATTCCTACGGTTCAGTGGGCGATAGGGCAACGATAACCTATAAGGAGCTTTCCACCACCGGCGAAAGGGACGTAACGAAGATAGTTTTCGCCGCCAAGTATCCAGACCCCACTCCTTATAAAGAAACTACCGTTGTGAAGGGCTTTATAGAGCAGCTCACCGGCAACTACATATCAATAACCACCGCAAGCGGATATAGCCTTGATTTCTACTTCTATTCGCCCCGCATAGTTGGCGATGGCTATATTGGCGATATAGCGGA
>CAZUUR010000106.1:4377-6595 GCA_964622815.1 uncultured Oscillospiraceae bacterium
GACGGACGGTTGGGGCGATGTTACTGTTACAAAAATAGTATTCACCCGCGCCGTTGACACAAACCCCGTTACTCAACCCGCTACAGGGCCGGTTACTATAGGCTAAAAGGCAATTTACTAAAAAACGAGGTCGCTCTTTGGGCGGCCTCTTTTTTGTGGTATAATAAGTTATATTACTTTTACGAGGTGTCTCAATGAATAGGGATTTAACTCGCGGAAGGCCCATGAGCGTGCTTCTGCTCTATTGCGTGCCGTTATTTGGCAGCGCAATTTTTCAGCAGCTTTACAGCATTGCCGATAGCTTTGTCGCGGGCAAATTTATAGACGCGAATGCACTCGCGGCTGTCGGCAACGCTTATGAAATAACGCTTATTTATTTAGCGGTGGGCTTTGGCCTTAATATGGGTGCGAGCATCGTTACGTCCGAGCTTTTTGGCGCAAAAAATTATGCAAGCATGAAAACCGGCATAACCACGGCCTATATAGTGAGCGCCGCCGTGTGCGCGGCGTTGATGGCTTTGGGAATATTTGGCGTGGACTGGCTGCTAAATGTGATAAACACGCCGACTGAGCTTATTGCCGATAGCCGCCTATATCTTATTATCTATACTGCGGGCTTGCCATTTGTGCTGTATTACAATATCTGCACGGGTGTTTTCGCGGCGCTGGGCGATTCAAAAACGCCGTTTTACCTGCTTGCCGCATCGTCGCTTATGAATATAGGCGCAGATATATTATTTGTAACGAAGTTTAATATGGGCGTTGCAGGCGTCGCCTGGGCGACCTTTATCTGTCAGGGCATAAGCTGCGCTGTGTCAAACGGGATCATGCTGCGCCGCCTTAAAAAGATGCCTCACGATGGCGAGAGACCCGCGCTCTTTTCGCTGCCAATGCTAAAGAAAATGACTAAAATCGCCGTGCCGAGCATGCTTCAGCAGGGCTGCGTTTCAATAGGTAATATTTTTATCCAAAGCGCGGTAAACTCGTTCGGCACGGCTGTGATAGCGGGCTATTCCGCGGCGATAAAGCTAAATAACTTCGCTGTAACGTCGTTTGTTACAATAGGCAACGGCATGTCGAATTTCATTGCGCAAAACAGAGGGGCGAGGGAATATGGCCGCATTAGCAAGGGCTATCGTGCGGGGCTTGTGATAACGCTTGCGGCCGCCGCAATATTTACGGCGCTGTATCTCATATTTTCAGAGCCGCTCGTAGGGCTTTTCATGCGCTCAAAAACCTCGGACGCGCTGAAAATAGGCGTTGAGCAGCTATCAATAATTTCGCCGTTCTTCTTTGTGGTAAGCGCGAAAATAGTGTCGGACGGGGTGCTGCGGGGTATGGCCAATATGGCGCCGTTCATGATAGGCACATTCACCGATCTATTGCTGCGTGTGGCGCTGGCATTTGTGTTTTCGAGTCTGTGGGGGCATATAGGGATATGGATAGCGTGGCCGGTGGGCTGGTGTATTTCAACGGTGATGGTGCTCATATTCTGCATTAAGCGCGTAAAGCACATATCTCAAAGGGCGCGTGAGGAGGCGGAGAATGCGGCATGAGTTTGCGCCCGTATATGATGAAAGCTCGCGCGTATTGGTGCTTGGCACATTCCCTTCCGTAAAATCGCGCGAGACGGGCTTTTATTACGGCCATGGGCAAAATCGCTTCTGGCGCGTGCTGGCACGCGTGTTTAACGATGCAATACCTCAAACAAACGATGAAAAACACATGTTTTTGCTAAAGCACGGCGTGGCGCTGTGGGACGTGGTGGCTCAGTGCGATATTGACGGCTCTATGGACGCGGATATAAAGCGCCCCGTGGCGAACGATATTGAAATTGTTTTAAACAGCGCGGCTATTGAGAGGATATATGCCAACGGACAGACGGCATATAAGCTTTATATGCGTCTTGTGTATCCCAAAACCGGACGTGAGATAATTTCGCTGCCTTCAACAAGCCCCGCCAACGCTCGTACGTCGCTCGACATGCTAATAAGCGCGTGGAGGGTGGTAGGGGAGTAAGAAACCTCGGATTGACGCATGCCGTGTGTTGCATGTGAGCCGTGCCATTACGTTAATTCTTCACGTCTCGCGCCCGACGCTATCCTCACGCTTTCCGGCATGCCGCCGCGCGAGAGCATATCCAAAACATTTTCCATGCTCGCACTCGGCGGAAGCGCATTTTGAGTTTTATCAAGCTCGTCCTCAAGCTCGTCGGCAT
>CAZUUR010000107.1:0-4282 GCA_964622815.1 uncultured Oscillospiraceae bacterium
ACCTTGCCGGGCTCAAATTCGTATGATGCGTTCCTCACGGCCTTCACCGTTTGATATTTGTTGCGATAAGCGTATGAAACATTGTTTATTGAAAGTAAGCTCATAATTTTCCTCCTATTCTCTTGCGGTGAGTATCTGCAAAACATTTGTCTTGTTCATGGCGAATATAGCTATGGCGATACCCACTATATAGCAGCCGAAATAGCCGAGCACGCTATAGAATTGCAGCTCGCTCAGAGTGCCGTAGAACAACGCGCTTGCGCCGACGGCCAGCAGCACGCCGAATATGCAAAGCAGCGTTTGCTCGATAAAGAACGCCATAAACGTCTTGCTCCTGCTTGTGCCCATGCTGCGCATGATGGCAAATTCAGGCTTGCGGGTCTTGGTGAGCAAATACGACACTATGAAGCCTATGCCAACGGATATTGCGTATATGGCCACATAAAGTATGTTCATGTATTCTATATGCCGCGTTAGGTTATTCACCGAATCCATGAACACCTGATCGTCTATAACCATGAAGGTGCGCACGCGCGATATTTTGCCAACCGTGGAGAAGCCCATATCCGTGAGCGTATCCTTAAAAGCGTTAAGATCGCGCAAATTCTTGAGCGTGAAGCTCACTGCGTTATAGCGGAGCATATAGTATGCGGGCTTTTCACCTCGGAATATGCCGTATGCGTAGTCCGAAATCATTAGCTCAAGCGTATTGGGCGCGTTCTCCTCGGTCATGTACGATAGCTTTTCTTCCTGAATGAAAAGATCGTGCATAATATCTCCGCATATATTGCTGAACATGTAATCGTAATTATCCGAATCTGCATCAATATACACGGCGCTGAAGGGCAGGTATATAGTTGTAGGGCTGCTTGAATATTCGCCTACTATTATATAGTCTCGCGTGTTGAAGCAGGGCATGAGCACGCCGTCGCGCCAAAGCTTTGATATGCGTATCACATCGCCCAGTGAACAGCCGTATTGCGTCATTATGCTCCTTGGCAGCACACACGGTATTTGAGCATTTGCATCGTCCGTGCTCCATGATGAGAATACGTCGGCACTGTAGCCGTCGATAAATTCAAGCTTGGCCGCGTCTGTTGAAAAATCGGGCATAGTCATTAAATTGGTGGTAAACACCATCGAATCTTTGGAATTGGATATTTTGTGGCATACGTCCAAGTATTCCTGGCTCGCCGGGTCTTCCGGGATATAGAAATCGGCCGGCGGTTCTAGAGCTTCCCCGTCCTTTTTCACAAGACCGCGTATCTCGTATGCGTTCATGCCGGTGCTCTCAATGAGATAGCTCTGAGCGTCAAGCGGGATATATATGGTGTCGGTGTTTGAAAGCTTGGGGTATGTGCCTACGACCTTTATATCAAGGTCGCGATATATTATCTGAACATCGTCGCCCTGAACTAATGCCGTGATGCGGATAGTATCCCCAACAGCGTAGCCGTGAGCGGATAAATACTCGCTGGTAGTAAGTCCGGGTATAGCGCCTGACTCGACAGGCTTTGAGAATAGCTCCGCTGAATAGCCGGGCATAAAGTCAATATCGAGCTTTTCATCGAAATAAAATTCGGGCACAGTGTAAATATTGTTTGTAAGCACAAGCTTTTCCAAGGAGTTTATTGAATCGTAAAGCGTCTCGTATGAAAAGCCCGTAGGCGGGGTAAAGTTTGCGGCGGAATTTGTTTGAACGCCGTCGTGTTCAATAAGCGCCAGGGGCTTATAGCGAAGCGTCGTGGTGTAGTTGGCGCTCTTTATGTACCCCGTATCCATTATGGGCGCAATGTCAAGATCGTGCATTGAAAGCTTATCAATGCTCTTGCCGTTTACGCTGGTAAGGTAAGCCTTAACGTCCATATTGTCGTAGACGCTGTTAAGGTCAAGCTGATATTGATTTAGCTGTGCGCAGAATACGCACATGAGTATCACCATGCATATTGATACGAAAGGAACAACTGCGCTTTTAACGCCGTTTCTTGTTATGGAGCGCCAAGCAAGAACAAAGGGATAAAGCCTCGCGCGAAGCGACTGCTTTTTTGAGCCTTTGCCGCCACGTTTTGCGTGAGCGCGCGTGCGGTCGGCGCTAATGGTGTTGAAGGACATTATCAGCGAGAACACCAATGTTGAAGCGAATATAGCGCCCGCCGCGATAGCCGGATCAAAAATATCCATCTCCATAGCGCCGTTAAATTCGGCAGATTCGCCAAGCAGGAACACATTGCTAAAGCGAAGATCGATAGTCCTTTCGGCAACCGCCTTGGCATACGCTTCGTTCATTATTTCGCCGGACGCGTAATATCCGGCCACAGACCCAAGCGCCACCGCAATTAGCGTAAGCAGCGTAACGCCTATCATGAGATAGCATGTGGTGCGCGCCCTGCCCGTGCCGAGCGCCAGCATTATTCTAACCGATTGCTGCTGCTTTGCTATATACATATACGCAAACAGCAGCACTATGGCAAATGCGCATATTCCGCATATCAGCGTCAATGACTGTGCGCTGTCCTTAACGGTTTTGAGCGCGGCGGCTGCTTCATTATAGCCCTGATCGTATATCGTGAGGCGCATGTTGCGCAGCATTTTATCGCCAAGCTCCTCAATAAGCTCATCAGCCGAGCCGTTTACAAGGCGCATGCGCATGAGTGAATAGCTCACCGTGGCCTCTGGCATCCATTCGCCCACCGGCTTTGGTATAAACGCCGTGTAGTGATAGCCGTACATTTCCTTAAATAGGCCCACTATGGTGTAATCGCCGTTATCGCTGTAGCCCGTCTCTGGCCAGTAGCAGTTGTAAGCCGGCTCGCCCCCGATGCCGGGGACGAGAGAAATATTTATCGTATCCCCAAGCTCAAGCTTCATCTGTTTTGCAACGTGCTCGCTTACAATAATGCTTTTTGCGTGCGACGTATATTCATCGGCGGTGAAAAATCGCCCCGATGTGAGCGCCAGCTCGTTATTTCTAAATTCCATGAACGACTCAACATCGCTTGTGGCAAATACCTTAAAAAAGCTGTCCTCCGCGGCATAAGCTTCAGCGATGCGCATGAAGGGCGCTGTGCGGCCGTTGGTCGCAATATCGTCCATGCCTGTGACATCAATAACAGGGAAATTGCAGTGCTGCGAGGCCACATATTCGGGAAACGCCGGGCTCTCAATGCTTTCAATTATAAATACCTTCGCGCGCTTTGGCCCCGTTACGAACCGGCCTACGCCCAAATAGTCGTGGCCAAGCTCAAAATTTACGTTGGGATATTTTATCTTTAGCTCGTCGCTCAAGGTAATATAAAAGGATATGCCGTCATAAAAATCGCCGGACGCGTAATACGCCCGCTGTATCATGCAGCGAAGCCCGTCCTCGGTGTCATATTTGGGTGTAAAAAGGATCACCGCTATGTGCTTATATGGATGCAAAGCCGCAGGGCTGAGCTTCAAACCTTCAACAAAGCCTCCAAGCTCAACATTCCTGTCGCAGGCGATAACATGCTTTGAGTTTTCAATCGCGGAAAAATCGTAATTTTCAAGCTCCTTGGCCATATATTCATCGTCGCCCGGCTCGCCCGGGTAGTTAGCGCCGATGTATTCAAGCAGCGCCGTGGTCTTGAATGTCTCATCGGCCTGCTTCATAAGCCGGTCGCTGGAGCGCCACATACCTACTCCAAGGCAAAGAAATGCGGTTATGGCTATTAGCAGCAGCGAGAACAAAATAGTTTTCGCGGGCGTCCTTATAACGCTTTTTAGACTATTGCGAAATATCAAATCTATTTTTCCTCCTTAATTTGTGAAAATAAAGCGAAATGTACTTTTCTTAGTATTTTAGCATACAACAGTCACAAAAAGTTCACAATAGCGACCCATGCAGTTTATTATATATATTTTGCCGCTAATGCATTGACATGGCTTATTGAGCGTGCTACAATCACTATGAAAACGTTACCGGTAACGTTTTTTAATCAGATTTACGGGGTACGCTAATGAATGACGGCAGGCTCACAATTAAGGATATTGCGCGTTTAAGCGGAGTAGGCATAAGCACGGTGTCGCGCGTTGTAAACAACAGGCCCGATGTGAGCGAGGATACGCGCCGCAGGGTGATGGCGGTAGTTGAGCGCGAAAGCTATACGCCTAACGGCAACGCCAAGCATTTAAAGCAGATGTCATCGGACGCTGTTGCCGTAATAATTCGCGGCATGAACAATATGTTCTTCGTGGGTCTTTTGGAGCAGCTTCAGCATTATTTTGAGGAGACAGGCCTTCATTGTCTTTCATATTATAT
>CAZUUR010000107.1:4292-6593 GCA_964622815.1 uncultured Oscillospiraceae bacterium
GTGATGATGAGATAAATACGGCCAAGAATATATTCACCGAGCGCAAGGTGCGCGGCATAATTTTTCTCGGCGGCAGCTTAATAGGGCGTGAGGCCGAGGTTGCCACAATACCTGTGCCATGCGTATTTGCCACCATGAACGCGCAGGAGGTAAGCCTCACAAATGTTTACAGCGTGTGCGTGGACGATAGAAAGGCCGCCAAGGAGGCTGTAGACAGTCTTTTTGCGGCGGGTCACAAAAAAATTGCCGTGATAGGCGGGGCACTTGAAGGGCGAAACAGCATAGGCCTCCGTTATCAGGGCGCTTTAGACAGCTTTATAGAGCACGGCGCGGAGCTTGACCCCTCGTTATACCTAACCTCAACCTTCTCTTTCCTCTCCGCTTACGAGGCGGTCAAGCGCGCTGCCGGCATTGATTACACAGCGGTTTTCGCCATGTCTGACATAATGGCGATAGGCGCTGTAAAGGCTTTGCGGGACGAGGGCAAGCGTGTGCCGGACGATGTGAGCGTGATAGGCTATGATGGCCTTGAGCTTGCAAAATACTATAATCCCACGCTCACCACAATGAGGCAGCCGCAAAGCGAGATAGCCAAGGCGAGCGTAAGACTTCTAATGTGCGGCATAGAGGGCAGGGAATGCGAGCATCACATCACCCTGCTAACCGAGCTGGTGCATGGAAATTCAGTAAAAAGGCTTATATAAATCAGCGTATGGCCGGGGCTTGCTCCGGCCGTGTTTTTTTATGTCGGGTTTGCTTAATTATTAACTTGACGGAGTATGCCGGGCGGCATATCATTGGAATGAAATACTGTTAGGTGGGTTTTATGTCAACAAAATCGTATCAGGTGGACATGACGCAAGGTCCTCTGTTTAGAAAAATACTCATGTTTGCCGTGCCGCTCATACTTTCAAGCACGCTTCAATTATTGTATAACGCGGCGGATATAGTTGTGGTGGGCAGATACGCGGGCAGCACCGCGCTTGCGGCCGTCGGCTCGACGGGTTCGCTTATAAACCTGCTTGTGAACCTGTTTATAGGCCTTAGCGTTGGCGCGAGCGTAGTTACGGCGCAGCATTTCGGTGCGCAAGAGCCGCTCGAGGTGTCAAAAACGGTGCATACGTCCATGCTTATGAGCGTTATCGGCGGAGTTTTCATTGCGATAGCGGGCTTTTTTCTTGCAAAGCCGCTGCTCACGCTCATGGATTCGCCTCCGGACGTTATAGATCAGGCTGAGCTGTATTTAAAGATATATTTTCTGGGCATGCCTGCCGCCATGATATATAATTTCGGCAGCGCGATATTAAGAGCCGTTGGCGACACTAAGCGTCCGCTTTATTATTTAACCATAGCGGGCATTGTGAACGTGGCGCTTAATTTGCTGTTTGTTATCGTGTTTAAAATGGGCGTTGCGGGCGTTGCCATAGCAACGGTGATTTCCCAGATAATTTCGGCCACATTCGTTGTGCTCTGCCTTATGCACACTCATGATTCAACGCAGCTATATCTAAAGCAGCTTGCTATAGACTGGCAAAAGGCTAAGATGATAATGAAGATAGGCCTTCCTGCGGGCATACAGTCCACATTTTTCAGCATATCCAATGTGCTTATACAGTCGAGCATAAATTCCTTTGGTTCGGTAGCCATGGCAGGTAACGCGGCGGCAGGGAATATAGAGGGCTTTATATATGTTGGCATGAACTCACTTTCGCAGGCGGCGCTCACGGTGGCCTCGCAAAATGTGGGCGCAAGGCGCTATGACAGGCTTGGCAAAACCTTTTTAAACTGTGTGCTCATAGCTGTTGCCATAGGCATAGCCTTGGGCGCGATAGCGTATTTTTTCGGGCCGGAGCTTTTATCCATCTATGCGCCAGGTAAAAACGAGGTAATAGCCTTTGGCATGCTTCGCCTTGAAATAATTGCCACCACCTATTTTGCCTGCGGCATAATGGACGTTTTAGGCTCTATGCTGCGCGGTATGGGCAAGTCCTTCATGCCCATGCTCGTTACGCTCCTTGGCGCGTGCGGCTTGAGAATAGTGTGGATAATAACAGTGTTTGCCCAAAACCGTACGCTCACAACGCTTTATATTTCATATCCCGTGTCGTGGGTGGTAACGGCGCTGGTGCATTTTGTGTGCTACTTGATTGTGAAAAACAAGCTTCTAAAGCGCGCGGGCATGAAAAATATCGTTGAATAGCTGCGCTATTCGTTTGCTCTCCGCGACGAAAGCCTCAAAGCCTGGTATGCAAGACGAAGTCTTTCATACCTTATACCACCCTTATTCCGCCCTCGCTTCTA